>JBEHWP010000206.1:0-9149 GCA_040217665.1 Vulcanimicrobiota bacterium | reverse complement strand
TTTTATATACTGGAGATATAGACTTAAGAGAAAGGTAATGGCAAAGGTGGCTCCGTAATTTATAAAAGCTGCCAGACTTGAAAAGGTAAAGATTCTGTTCTGCCTGAAAATTTTGACTTCGAAAACAGGATTTTTTACCGATTAAATATGAAAGAAAAAGTTTCACAAATTTAAATTCTGTTTCATCTGATTTTCAGATACAATTCGGGAAAAATAATCTTTAAAAAAGAAAAACCATCTATCAGTCTATGTATTTTACTGCCGGCGGAATAAGATATTTTCTTGCTCTGAATAAATAGTTTTTTATCTGCTGAGGATTTTTATGCATTACAGACGCAATGTCATTGTAATTCATATCTTCAATAAAACGAAGTATTACCGTGGTTCTGTAAGGTTCTTTTAATGTATTCAGTATAGATTTAATGAAAATCCTGTCGTCTATGTTTTCTTCCCATCCGTTTATCATAACATCTGAAGTTGTTTCATCAAGATTGAGTTCATCTGTAAACATTTTTACTCTTTTGTTTTTTCTTGCCACATTTGTGGCTATTTTGAATATCCACGAAGAAAATGGCAGGTCAAAACAATAGGAGTCCATATAGAGCCAGGCTCTGAGAAAGGTTTCCTGAAGAATTTCCCTGCTTGCTTCAATATTGCCTGTTATATTAAATAAATATTTTAACAGTCTCTTTCTGTAGCTTTCTACAAGATCTTCGAATATCTGCTTGTCTCCTTCTTTTAAAATTTTTTCTATAACTTTTTTTTCATTCATGTCTCTGGTATTTGAGGTACTGTCTGCGAGATAGCATTTCCTTTCTTCAACTCTTCCTCCAAGGTGTTTTGCGAGGAATTTTTCTGCTATGAGGTGAAATTTTATAAGATTTTTCGGTGTAATAACCCTGCCTTCATCGGGGAATACAATATATTCCGCTTCTATGCCCTTGCTTTTCATTGCTTTTACTATTTGATACGACTCTGTTGATTTTACTCTCTGATTGTTAAGACCATGGGTAATCAGGATGGGAATTTTAATGTCTTCCACCATGTAGAAAGGAGAACGGGATATTAAGAAATCTTTTTCACTGTCAGGGTCTCCTATCCTTTTAATCAGTCTGTTGCGGTACACCTTCAGATAAGATGAAGCTGACTGAATGAGTGTAATAAGGTTACTCGGACAATCTATAGCTACAGCACAGCAGAACAGGTCAGGTGTGACAGTAGCTCCTACGAGCGCTTCATAACCTCCGTAGGAAGCTCCATATATGGCAATTCTTTGAGGGTCTGCAATCTTGTTTTTTACAGCCCATTTAACAGCATCTACTATATCATCATGCATTTTCCCTCCCCATTCTTTATAACCTGCCTGTAAGAACTGTTTCCCGTATCTTATGGAACCTCGGTAGTTAACCTGTAAACATACATATCCTCTATTGGCAAACCACTGTACTGTCGGATTATATCCCCATGTGTCACGCCACCAGGGGCCTCCGTGAACATACATTACGAGAGGTAAATTATTTCTTGCCAGTCCCGGCGGATATGTTATATAACCATGAATGGTTAATCCGTCTCTGGAAGTGAATGACATTTCTTCCATAGGGGAGAGGGTATAATTATTTAATTCCGGCTGATTGTAAAAAAGAAAGGTTCCTTGTTTTGATCTTCTGTCGAAGGCGTAATATGACACAGGGCCGTTATCCCTGTCGAAGCTTATGAGCCATGTTTCATCTGATTTATCCCTGCTGATTACTGAAACATCGCCGTAATCCAGTTTTTTTATAGAGTCGAAATCTTCCTTTATTGATTGATCTAAAATAACCCATTCTTTCCCTGGTTTATCAATACAGACTGCCTGGATATCTCCTGTAAAGGGGTTCTGCAATACTTCATTCATTATATAGACTATATCACATTCCTGATCGTGTAATATCACTTCAATATTTCCTGTGGCTATTTCCATTTTTATTACACGACATGTATCGGTTTTTCTGGTATCTGTCAGGTATATATGACTGTTATCTTTTGAAAAACCAATAATCTGGCTTAAAGGCTTATCTTCTACATCCCATGTAAGGAGTTTTTTCCACTCACTCTTTTCATCTGCTCTGACCATAAGTTCCGACGAACCGTCATCTGTATATAATACCATTCCCTGTAATTGCAGTTTGCTGTTTATCAGCCAGTCAACTACATTACCGGGATTTTTTGCCATAAGAATCGTTTCTCCTGAGATTATATTGATATGATACAGGTCATGAAGTTCGGGATTGTCTTTATTCATTGATATGACTATTTCATCGGGAAAATTTCTGCTGTATCCGATAGTTCTGACCTGCACATTCCTGGACGGTGTCAATCGTTTGATTTCGTCTGTTTCCAGGTCTAATCTATAAAGAACCCAGTTCTGTGTTCCCTTTGTATCCTGGAAATAAATAATATAGTTATCTGTAACCCATAGATAATCAAGTATGCTTTTTTTCTCATCATCTAAAATCAATATTTTATCATTGTGGCCGATAGTTTTAATCCATAAACCGAGTATATTATTCCCTGGTGCCATATAGACCACTTTTTTCCCATCAGGTGACAGTCTGGGTGTCTTTGCCAGAGGGTTGTTTATCAGAGGGGTGTTAAAGAGTACATCCCGGGGGATAAGTGCCGGTAAATCAGATGAGAAAACTTCGGAAAAATTATCTGGAGTTTTTCCTTTATTATGATCATATATACTTTCTGTAACTTTATAAACCAATTAACTACCTTCTTTTTATTTACCCTTATATTTTTAAGCTAAAAAATAAATCTGCCGGAGAATTCTGTCAACAGGAAATAATTTTATTCTGTGGGTGTTCTACAAATTGCCTGCCACACTCTTTACATTCATATTTCTGTTTTCCATTATGAATTGTTCCATTTTTGATAGTATTTTCACTGCTACAACCTGGACAAACCATTTTTAGTCTACTTCAATTTTTTCTGTTTATTATATCATATCACTACCTCTTTAGGACTAACCTGTTATTTATTCCTGAAGGTTGTAGAACGAATCATATCAGCTTCTAAAGCTCCGTTCTTTACGTCTGTGCTACTCTCTATTAAAACAGTATCATCTTTACGGAGTTCTCCCATGTTCCCGTAAGCTTTATCGAGCATTCCGTCTTTTACTTCACTGTACTCGACTACCTGCTGATTCGGATGGTCTTTTAAGTATTTTTCTGCTTTCTCAGAAAGGTTTACTCCATCCTTTGTCATTTGCTCAATACCGGGAAATGAAGGCTCTTTCCCTTCCTGTTCCTGAGGTTGTTTTAATACCTGAGCCTGTGGCTGTTTTATCCCCTGAAATTGAAGTTGAGAGAGAGAAGTATTGTTTTGTACACCTAACATAAAATTTTCCTCCTTAAAATTAATAAAATTATTTTATACTGAAGATATTCTTAATTATCATCTTAGATAATATTCCAATCAGATATCTGCTTTTTAACCTGTTTAACTCAGAAGAATTATATGTAGATACAAAAGCTCTACTTTATAGCTTTTTATTAACGAATATTCTGATATAGAAACAGGTAAATTTTTTCAGAATACTATCTCTTATACTGTAATATACCGATATGGGAGAAAAAGTTTCAGAAACAAATTATTTTATTATCTATATTTATTTAAGGAATAGATAAAAATTTAATTTTAAGAAAAAAATACAAAAATAAAATTTTATCAATAAAGTTATTACTTAAAAGTCTCATCTACCTGATTTTATCTACCGTTGTTAAAAAGTGTAAAGGTAACCTTTCCATCTGCAGCAATTTCATTTTTTAGAGTCCTGTTGTGTGTCGGGTAATTAACCTCTTCTATAGTTTTATCTCCATTTGTTTCCATATGAACTTTAACCGGGTCGTGATACATACCTCCGGACGGCCCCATAAGATAGCCGGTTCCTTCAAAATCTTTTATTACAGTATCTCCTTCTTTTGACATAGAAGCCTTATATTTTTCATTTTCAATTTTTACATACCCCGGTCTTGGATCAAGGTCTTCAGTTTTTCCATCCTGTTTTTCAATATCTCCTACCGTATTATCTGTATGAATGTGACAGAAGCTGCTTAAATAGAGATTGTCAGGCCTTTCTTTATCAGAAGGCGGATTATTCATATCGTAGCTATAAGGCTGCCCGGGCTTTATGAGAGCCTGTTTCGGTTCCGGTTTCGTATAATTGAATGTAACATCTCCTGTTTCCATGTCCATCTCGTTATTTACAGTTAAATTGCTCTTAAGGTAAGTAACCTGTTCAGTTCTTTTACTTCCCTTTTCTTCTACATGGACCTTGAGTTTGTCATGATAACAGTCTCCGGACAGTCCCATAATATAGCCGGTTCCTTCGAAATCTTCTACCACCGTATCTCCTTCTTTTGACATAGAGGCCTTATAATTTTTCTCTTCAATTTTTACATAGCCAGGTCTCTCATCTAAATCTTTTGCTGTGCCGTCGTATTTATCAATCCCTCCTAACGTATCGTCAGTATGGATATGAGCAAATACGCTTAAACGAAGATTATCAGGTTTTTCTGCCTGAGGGTTTTTAAAATTATAATTATAAGATTGTCCCGGTTGTATAATATTCATTATTATTACTCCTTGTTTTATTTTTGTGTATTTATTAAATTTTGTTCCATTCGTCCATGTTCCTTAAAGAAAAACAAAACTCTAATTTCATATAATACCTTCTATCTATACTAATAATATATTTTTTTCAGATATTCATTATTGTCCGGAGTCCTATCTAACCTGGTTTTATAATGCGAAATTATTATTTTATATATGTAAACAAGACATCTCCTGTATGCCTGTTTATCTTTGGTTTCTTAACTATAATTATCCAATCACATAAGAAAAACTCTAAAAAGGACTTACGCATTGATTATACAATTTAGTTGCCAGGATTACGTATGTACATAAAATGCGTAAGTCATGTTTATATAATTAAGCCTCTGGAATTGTTACATGAGACATTATATTTCCACCAAAAAGACCCATTGCAAAACCTGCTGCTCCGCCAAATACTCCTGCAACGGCTCCTGCAACTACACTCGGCATTGCGTATAATATATGGAGTCCCGGATGGTCCAGTCCGTCTACAGATGGCATAACATGGCCTACTGCTTTGCCTACATGTATAAATCCTGCAGTAAAACCAGCCAATGTAGAAAATTTTAAATTATCTATATAGCTTAAATTGTCCAGATCTATGCCGCTATTTTTAAAATCATCTGTCGGTTCCGATGTTTCCTGTCTTTTTACCGGTGTCTGTGCCAATTTTTGGCCTATCTGTGTATTGCTTCCGATAATCATTTTATATTACCTCCTTTATTGTTCGGTTAATTTTATAACCAGTTAGAAATTAATTCTTTTTTATGAAATATACATAAAAATATTCCCTCCTCCTATATAAGAATATCTAAATTTGCAAAAAAAAGTTTCACCATTTTTCTATCTTTATGAAATTTTATATAGAAAAACAGGTAATAAAGAATATGGAAATAAGTTTTTTCTTACGTATAATGAGTTTTTGAGAATATTGGTGGTTTTAAAATGGTAAATCAAAGGAGAAATATATTGAAAACGAAACCTTGAAATCTGTAAAAACGAAGAAACTTTTTCCTATGTTTTTTGATATTCTATTATGATGATAAAAATAAAAAATTAATAAATTAAAGAAGAAGTACTTCCAATTTAATTTCCAATTTATATAGCGATTTGTAAACGATGGAATTATGTATAAATATAAGGAGATTATGTCAATGAAGATAAACTCAAACATTAATTCTCTACAGAATGCTTTGCCGGAAGGGTTAAAAAAAGAAGAATCTCTGTGTTTTTCAATAGAAGAAATGAAAGATACTGTGACTTTTGCCGCGAAAGGTCTGAAAGCAATGGAAGCTCAGCAGGATGCCCTGAATGCCATAAAAGAGGGAAAGACTTATATAGAAGCAATAGCCGGATATAATAAAGGTTCCTGGGAAGCGTGCCTTGCAAGAATTGCAATGAAAGCCATAGGTGAAGGGGATTCTTTTCTTGCAAATATAGTAAATAAAGAGATGTTACAGGAAAATCCCTCTGAAATATCCGGCGCAAATAAATCTTTTCCTATGGCATTTGAATCGTTAAAAGCCTTATATGAAGCTACTCTGGAGACTATTGCTTCCGGTGTGGAAGGGTCTATAGGTTTTATGGCCGCCAGGGCCGGTTTGAAAGCTATGAAAGAAATAGAGAAAGGGCTTTATCCAGCCGCTCCGGCTCTGGCTGCAGAACCGTTTATTATAGCTATAGCAGAGTGTAAAAGGGAAAATCCTAAAGCAGGATATATTGCAGATTTTCTTCAGGAAGAATTGCCTCCTTACCTTACCTCTCCTTCAAATGCTGCTTATAAAGTCGCCCTTGAAGCTATGGCAAAAGGTTTTTCAGAACCGACAGGTTTTATTCTTTCTAAAATCGGACTTGAAGTAATTAACAGTATTCCGGGGCATGAGAAAGATGTAGCGCCTCTGGCAAAATCTGTCCTGGAAAAATTGAGTGAAGATATGAATCCTCTGGTTGCCGAAGTTGCCGGAACTATAGTTGATGCCATAAAGAGCCTGGAAAAAGATGAGAAAAAAGATGAAATGGTATCTCTTTATAAAATTAGTTTTAAAGAACTGGAACATACTGAAGCCAGAACTGTAAAAGAAGTGGCAGAAGCAGGGGTTAAAATGATGAATGCCCTGAGTAAAGCTGACAGGCCTTTGCCGCCGGAGATAATTGCCGAAACGGGAGAAGCCTATCTGAATTTTATTAATGACTATGCAGAGTCTGACAGATATCATGCATTTATAAATACTGTAAAACTTGTCCATTCAAATGATGAAAATGGAATTACTGCCATAGCTTTATATAAAAATGCTCTTGAATTTCTTATGATGGATAAAGGAAAAGCCTTTTCTGTTCCTTCTTTACTGGATGTAGCCCTGAATGCAATGAGAAATCTTAAAGAAGGTAATAATAGTGCCAGCCAGATAAAAATTGCCAGGATTTTTATTCGCTCTGCCTGTGACGGCTATGAAATAGAGCCTGACGTAAGAGCAGTTCTGGATGTGCCGGTTGATAGTGAACATATAGTTCACAGGCATGTAGAGATTTTAAATAAATTAAAAGAATGCGCCGGTAATTGATATGAGAAAGAAGTTTGTTCTCTATTACTTTAATAACCCGGTTCCTTAATATCCCTTATCATAATTATACCTCCATATGATATTTTTACATATCTGATTAACGTGAACATGTGATAAAGTCGGGATAATAAGACTTGTTATAGTATCTCCTTACATTCTACTATATCAAATAAATGGTTCTGCACTATGTATTTACAGAAATTCATTTTTCTCGAGTTCTAACAGTTATCGTGCCATCTTTATCTATCAGGACAGTATATTCGTTAGAAGCATTATCCAGATTATATTTCTCATATATTTCCCCCGTTACACTATACTGCTCTACGTATTTTATCTCTTCATCCCGTAGTCCTGCTCTCTGTAATTTATAGTCAAACTCCTGACGGTTGAATTCCATGTTTAACAATGGCTTCAATGGGTCAACATTAATTTTTCCTTCCAGATTTTTTATTGAATCTTCCGTAAGTTTAATCGATTGCTCTTCTCCGTATCTCACCCACAAATCATCATCATATACATCACTTGAGGCCAATCTGTACTGTTCCTTTTTTCTGTCTAACAGTCTGGAATGACCTGAAAAATGCTTTAACTTACCGGTTTTTTTATCAAACTCAAGATTTCCTGATATTATACCTGTTGGTGTTCTTGTTTCAAAAATTTCTATTTCTCCATCTACAGGAGGTCTGTTGCCGGCAAGAGATTTAAGCTCATCTCTGATACGATTTACCTCTGTTATTACTTCCCTGCCTGTCGGGTCTTCTGTTTCACCATGTTCAGGTTTAGATGAAATCATGGAATTCATTATAAAAGACATATTTTTTGCCACTTCTATATCGGTTGTATCGATAGCATTATTTATAACCATTTCCACTTCTTCCTTTGTAAATGGCGAAATAGTAACATTATTTTTTATCAGTTCGAGTTCTTCATTGTTAAAGGTATCAGCCTGATCGTAGTAGGAAGGGAAAGGCTTGAATGCATCATCGATAGATTCTTTACTGCGATATACACCTTTATGTTTATTTAAAGTCTCCAATCTTGCAGAAGGAATCTTATCTTTTAATTTTTCTATAGTTTTATCATCAATCTGACATACATCAGTTGAAGTCAGTTGTTCGGTCAAACATTTTTTTGTACAGGTTACTACAGGTCCAGATTTTGGAAGATAATCTCTTACAAGATTTAATTTCTCAGGACTGAGTTTATTCTCCAGTTTTTTCAATGTATCTTCATCAATCATTACGGATACAGTATTATTCTTATTTTCATATATTTCCAGCCCTTTCTTTGCAAGAGATTTTTCATTTTCTGTTGTTCCGGGATTATTAAGTATACCTTCAAAACCTTCTTTTAAAAAAGTTTTCTGTATTTCACCATACTGTCTTATATTGGAAATGTTATCTTCACCTTCCAGATATTCACCGAGCACATTGTATCCATCAGACGGCTGATTTAGATATTCACCCAGTACATTGTATCCATCTAATGCTGTCCGGCCGATGACAAACCCCGGAGGGGCATGAAAAGATCTGGCAATAGACTCTGCGATACAGGTTGCTACATTATGTGCCATATTACTGGATACATTTGTCTTATGAAGTGCTTTGTTTATATAGACCCTGTTGCAGACAAGGCCGAGTTTCGCAAGAGATTTTTCTTCTTCTGTCGTATCACTGCTGGCAATTATAGCTTCAAAAGCATTTTTCATAACGGCCATGACCTCTTTCTGGCTCCTGTAAGAAGGAAGAACTGTATCTGCATCCGGATCGAAAGCATCTCTGAAAGCTGCTTCTGCTATCGATTTGCCTGTTTTACTGTACATTACATATGGTAAATCTGGCTTTGCCTGTTGTTCCTGCTTTTCAATTTGATTTTCTCTGATTGCAGTTTTTTTATTTTTCTGTAAATTATCTTCTTTATTGCTTAAAACAATATGGCCTTCAGGCTCAT
>JBEHWP010000205.1:0-9154 GCA_040217665.1 Vulcanimicrobiota bacterium | reverse complement strand
TTTTTTTTAACATTACTTTTACTTCCTGATGGTATCCGATTTTTAAAGGATTTATGTAAAATATATGCTCACTTCAATAATTATTTTTCATAAGGGGGTATTTTTTTCTTTTTACCCCTTGACATATTACCGCACCACTTTATGCTCTCGTAACGCGTGACGGGAGCGAACACATTATGTATACACATGATACATATTTTTGAACACCTTGCCACCTGAAGCGACAATAAAGTAATGTAAGAAAATAACTCTGGCAAATTAAGGTTATTTTCCTGGCGTCACGATTGTAAATCTGATACGGTTATTTTTTTACACCATCTAAATTATATTTTACAACTTTATGTCTTTCAGTTCAATTGTAAATTTCGCTTTTTTAACAGGATTCAAATTCCCATCTATTTTCAAATCAAGCTTCTTTGTGCCTGTACCAAGTATGCCGTTAAAATTTATAAATCCCGGCACCATTTTCCCACCCGGTATTGTAACTCCTTTATAAAGATTACCGTCCAGGGCAAAGGGCAGATCCACTGTAGGAAGAACCTGTTTACCGTCACAGGTAAGGGTTGTAAGTTTATTATAAGGTAATATACATATATCTTCTTTCCCTTTATTTTTAAAAGATACATTTACAGTAACATAATCAGGATATAAGTCTATAGCATGGACCTTTACCTGTAAATCATATTTTTCCGCTTCTTTATTTACATCTACACATCTGTAAGGGCCAAATTTCACATTAACCTTCCATTTACCTTTTTCCCTGGTAACTCCATCTTTTTTTGTTTCAGTATTTTCCACGGGAGTATCGGAAAATACACCTGTAACAGTATATGTTATAACACTTTCAGCCATTGCTTTATCGGCATTTCCGTCTTCACTTCCATATACCTTTAATAATTTATAATCTTTTATTAAAAGTCCCGGAACTATAAAAGTACTTTTAAAATTTTCAATTGTCCCGTAGTATTTTTGTCCTGCCTCTGTCATAAGACTTAAAGCATGTTCATAATCTTCAGATTTTATCGACCCGTAATAAGAGTCTATTAAGGAGGTTATTTCTTTTTGGTCTTCATCCTTTACAGGCTTCTTTTCCTCAGTTACAGCAGCAGGCGTTTCAGCACTGACTGTTTTTTCCGGAATCGGAGTGGATCCGGTGTCTCCTCCATTCTTACATCCCTGAAAAACTGTTATTATCATAAATATAATAATACAAAACAATAATTTTTTACTCAACATAATCATCCTCTCAATATATAGAACCGGAGTTTCAAAGCATATCTTCTATAGTCTCATCTGAAGCAAGGGTTGCCATCATATCCAGTAATCTATTCAGATCATCCAGAGAATAATAGGATATTTCTATTTTACCTTTATTTGCTTTTTCTCTGTGCTTTATTTCCACTCTGGTTCCGAATAATTTCTGCAAATTTTCCTGTATATCCATAACCTCTACAGTTTTACAGACCCTGGTTATTTTTTTCTTTTTCTCTCTATCTTTATTACCTGCAAGTTCTTCAGCCTGCCTTACGGAAAGCCCTTCTCTTATAATCTTATCACAGAACAGTATCTGAGCATCTTCTCTGTCTAACATAAGAATAGCTCTTGCATGTCCTGACGAGATAAGGCCTTTTCTCAAATTTTCCTTTACCTCTGAAGGTAAATTCAGCAATCTGAGTATATTTGCCACAGTAGAACGATTTTTTCCTACTTTTACGGCAAGCTGTTCCTGAGTTAATCCAAATTCTTCAGCAAGCTGTCCGAAAGCTTCTGCTTCTTCCAGTGGATTCAAATCTTCTCTCTGAATATTTTCTACAATAGCCATTTCCAGAAGGCGCACTTCTTCTTTTTTCTTTATTAAAGCAGGGATTTTAGATAAGCCTGCCTTCTGTGCCGCTCTCCATCTTCTCTCTCCGACAACAAGATTATAAAGGTCCTCTTCTTTTACCACCACTACAGGCTGTATCAGACCATGTTCTTTTATAGAATTGGCAAGGTTTTGCAGTTCTTCTTCATCAAAATCTTTTCTCGGCTGGTAGGGATTGGGGGTTATTTCATCTATGTTAATCAGGGCTATCCCTTCTTCTTCCGAAGATGTTATATCAACCTGTGAAAATATAGCTCCAAGCCCTTTACCAAGTCCTTTTTTACTCAAGATTGAGCACCTCCAGAGCCAGTTTCGTATATGCTTCAGCTCCTTTGGACGTGGGGGCATAAATACTAATGGGCTGACCATGACTAGGAGCTTCGCTGAGACGGACATTTCTCGGTATAATACTTTCAAATACTTTTTTACCGAAATACTTTTTTACTTCTTCTGCCACCTGATGGGAGAGGTTTGTTCTGGGGTCAAACATGGTAAGAATTACTCCCCCTATTTCCAGGTTCTGGTTAACATGTCTTTTTACCATTTTAATAATATCTTCTAACTGTCTTACGCCTTCAAGGGCGTAAAATTCGCACTGTATCGGTATGAGAACGAAATCTGAAGCAGTAAGACTGTTCATTGTAAGTATTCCCAGAGAGGGAGGACAGTCAAGAAGTACATAATCATAACCGTTGTTAAAACTTTTCAAACTCTTTAAGAGTATTGTTTCCCTTGCAAGTCTTGAAACAAGTTCTACCTCTGCACCTGCAAGTCTTATAGTCGAAGGTACCATAGAAAGGTTGTCTACTTCCGTCTTTTTTATGACATCTCCGACAGGCATCTGGTTTACAAGGACATCATAAATGCAGTTTTTAATTTTATGTTTTTCAATACCGAGACCGCTAGTAGCATTGCCCTGCGGGTCAATATCAACAAGAAGAACCTTCTTACCTTTCATGGCAAGACAGGCGCTCAAATTAACGGCTGTAGTACTTTTTCCGACTCCGCCTTTTTGATTTGCAATAGCTATAATTTTTCCCATAAATATTTCACCCTGTTCTTTTAATTTTGACTCTTTATTTAAAGATTATTTAAATATATATTATGAACTATAAAATTTTTCTAAAAAATTCACCTTATTTATATGTTCAAAATAGTATATAGCATTTTACAATAGCAGTCAATCATCACCTTTTCCTGTTCTCATAAAGTTCCACCGTAATAACACTTCCCCTGTCAATCCTGAAATAAACATACCTTTTCTTCAAACTACAGTTTTCTGAAAGCCATTTTCTCACAAGTCCATCGGGATCACTGAGCCAGTCCAGACATCGAATCAACCATATTCTATCATAATTTGCTGTCAGAACGGCAATATCATGAGGAATATTTTCCGGCCCTATAGTATAAGAAGGGAAACGTTTTTTATTATAATAATAAAAAGCATTACACTGAAGAGAATCCTGTATAAGTATAACATCACCCTGACGGGCCAGACGTTCCATCTGAGCTACAGATGTTCGCCAGTCAGCATTCTGATGTTTTTCGAGAAAAAATCTGTTACCAATAGAATAAATATTTAAGAAGAGAACAAATAAAATAAGAACCATAGCAACCAGTTTATTACTTTTATATCTTATATGCTCTATACCTCTGGCCAGAATAATATAAAGAAATGGGATAACATAATAAAAATGCTTTTCTGAGAATATCCTCTTAGGAGTAAATATAGATATTGAGAGAGTAATAATAAGAGGAATTATAAATAAACAGACAGGCAGGTAAAAATCCCACTTGTTCCGTTTTTTATAATCACTGACTGCTCCGAAATAGAAGATTATAAAAACCGGGATAAAGATAAACGGGTAAAAATATACCGGTAAAGGAAAGATCCCTCCATAAATCAAATGAATAAAAACGTCGGAGATTATCTTTATATCCGGTACAGGCAACAACTGGCCTCCGCCGATGGACATATGTCGCAAAAACATCTTTAACCACGGAAGAAAAAACAGACCTGTTAATATCTGACATACAATCCATTTAATAATATATTTTCTCGTATGTTTCCAGAATATAAAGAAATATATATTTAGAGAAAGTAAAAATATAAAGGCACTGTAATGGGTATAAAGAAGGGCAACAGAGGCTGTTACGTAACCAATCCACGGAAAAATGCCTTTTTCCTGTTTCAAAGCTTTTTTTAGAAAAAAAGCAGCCAGTACACATAGCATACAGAGAAGTGAGTACATCCTGGCCATACGATCAGTGAATACTGCCATAGAAGACAATCCGAGTAATATCAATGTTAACAGTGCTTCAGAAGAATTTTCCTTCCCATTTGCCAGTTTAAAGGAAAATACAAGAGTGATTATGCCACATATAGCAGAAGGGAGTCGAACGGCAAATTCATCATGTCCGAATATAAGACAATAATGCATTAAAACATAATAAAGAGGAGGGTGGACTTCCTCCTTTAACCATAACCACTCATTAAAGGGTCTAGCAGGGAAGAGTGCCGAAAATGCTTCATCTGTCCAGAGACTCTCATAACCCAGACAGTAGAGTCTTAAAAAAATACAGATAAAAAGGATAAAGAGGCTTAATATAATAAACTTTACTGAAATATTTTTACACATCATTAATCCTTTCAATTTCTTAATTCTTCCCGGACTATTTCTTTGAAAATATTATTTTCCTGACCTTTACAAAGGATTTTTCTTTTATAAAATTATCCTGAATAATTTCAAATTTATTCAATCTATTAAATTTATGGCCAGATAAATCAATTTTATATGTACCCGGGTCTTCGGTCAGGTTTAACCGGGCAATTTTTCTCCCGTTCAGAATAACAGTTACGTAACTATTCCCGGTGGCAGCAATAGTTAGAGACATCCTGTAAGCAAAATCATTGCTGAGAGGAACCATTATTACAGTTTTCTTCAGATTACTTTTATAGTAAAAATCACCATTGTTTTCTGCCCACTCCCATCCTTCCGGCATATAAAGTAGAGATCCCGGATCCTGTATATCTATATTAACAGAAGACAGATCCGGAGTTTCTCCAAAAACTTCATACACTTCCGGAATATCTTTATTTATTGCTTTCAACTTCATCATATGTCCGATATAATCCTTAACGGCAGAATTATGATTAAATGGCGGCTGTAAAACAATATATTTTATATTAAAGAAATAAAGAACTCTCTGAAGCCATATTCTATCAAGTTCCATACGATTTTTCTCTATTTTCCTGTTTTCTTCCAGAGCAATAATAGTTCCAATAACAGGAATATTTGAATAGTAGTAAAAAAAAGAATCCGGCAATCTTCCCAGGTATGCATTCAATATTTTTTTATTATGAACGGTTTGATAATACATAGTCCTGTGATTATATACTCCTATATGATGCCATCCGTCAGCAATGAAAACAGGTATATCCAGAACAGTAAAATCCTCTTTCTCTTTCCCTATGGAATAATATATCTGCGGGACTTTAGAATCAATAAGAGGCATTGTTATAGAAAATTCTATCAATATAAATACAGTTAATAAAACAGTTATGAGTATTTTACTGTAACAGGTTTTAGAGAAGAACTCTTTCAGTGAGAACGAGACGAATATTGCCATTGATAAAACTGTTAGAAGAGTAAATCTTCCCGGATTTCTTATAACAGGAAAACAATAATATAAAATAATATAGGGTAATGGCACTGTTACTTTTAAATCATCGACGGGGAAATAAAATATTGACTCTCCTGTTTTTCCCATAATTTTCAATGTAGGTCCCATAGATATAAGGAGAAAGATCATCGCGGCAACAAGCCAGAACCTTTCTTTCTTTACTCTTATAAAACCATAAATCAATATAATAATTACAGTATAACCCAGAAAATGTTCTGACCGGTTAAAATCAACATTCAGCCTTTTTAATTTTTCTCCCCAGAAAGGATTGAATGACGAAGGAGAGATAAATGACATCAAATCTGCCGAATAATCGGAAGAAAAACTCAGGGAATTAAAAGAAAAATATCTTTCTCCTTCACTGGAAAAAGCATAAATATAAGGAAAACTCAGTATTCCTGCAAGAAATATAATAAGAATAATATATTTCAAATTTTTTACTTTAAATATGATTCTTATGTTGTACATAATTATTACAAGAGAAAAGAATCCTGACATAATAGCCATATAGATAGAATTGTAGATATTAATAGTAAAAAATAAAGCAACCAGTAAAGAGTTCTTCAGGTTTACATCCTTTATAAATTTTAATAAAATAATTATATAGATTGGCATAAATTCAGTTCTTAAAAGAACAGTATGGCCCAGAATAATCCTGAATAATCTAAAAGGGCAGAATGCAAAAATCAGTCCTGCAATAAAAGAAGAACATGTATCCTGTGTCAGATATTTTGCAAGTAAAAATGTTGTGTAACCGGTTATAATACATGATAAAAAAATATTTAAATTATAAGTAAATGTAATTCCCATAATCCATGTAACAGGATAGGATATAAGTAAATTCAGGAAGGGGCATCCGTTAACAAACAGGCTGCCTGTGTTAGGATAGGCCAGAAAATCTGTTTCAGCAAGATTCTTAATGTCATACATGAACGTACGGGGGAGCCATAAGCTCCAGGCATTTGGCAGAACATCCACACCAATACCTGCAAAGGAAGAAAAGAAATTGAACGTAACAGGATAGAACATTACCAGTGTGATAACAGTATATAAAAATAATATGAGAATATGTTCTTTAGCTTTTTTGAAGAAAGAAATTATTTTATACATTTAATACATTAATATTTCAATAACATGTTGAAGATTGAACGACTAATTCTACGGCTGCCGCAATTAATCCTCCCTGTCAACCTGACAATTACTTTTATAACTTGAAGGATTTTCCTGTTAATCTGTAGAAATTCAGGAAAACAACTAATAAAAAGAGGAGGTAAGAGGTTTTTACGGAGAGTATAAGATATTCTGTATAAATCTGGTTTTAAACCATGGTTTATATGAATATACCCTCTTTTGTGCCATTCCGGCACAGAGAAAACCGGAACATTATGAGTTACAAAATAAAAAAAATCAATATTATGGCTTCTTATGACTGGAGCATGAGAGCGGCTATGATGAATTTTCTTAATTTTCTGGATCCTGTAATAAGTTACAAAAAAGACAAATATAAACTTGAACTGGGAAGGATTGTTGCAAGACCTCTCAGGGCAGGAGACAGATTGAACGATGAAAGTGATTTTATCGTAGACAGAACTGTTCACTGGAACGATTATTACAAATTCTATGCCCAGCAGGCAATAAACTGCCAGATGAGAATAGCAAATCACAGTAATACCTTTCATACACATGACAAACATGCCACCTATGATTTAATCACCAGAGCCCTTCATCCTTCTGACAGACTGCCTGTTACTGTATTACTGCCCCAGTTCAGACCCTATACGGAAGAACAGGAAAGACAGCAGTTATGGGAATATGAGCAGGAACTGATAATTAACAATACAAAATTCGGATGGGATGAACACAGGCGCCACACAGACTGGGATGAAGTAAACAAAAAAATAGACAGAACAATAAGATGGAAGAAAAAGAATAAAATTATGTATGATCAATTCTACTGTAAAGGCAATTACCTTCTTGAAACAGTAGAAAAAGAATTCAAAGGCCAGTTTCCTCTCTTTTTAAAGAAAGCTTTTGGAGGGGGCGGCAGTGAGGTCTTTAAAGTACACAGTATGGATGAGCTTTATTATCAGTATGATCAGACAGGAAGCAAATCTTTCCATCTTCAGGAAGCAATAGAAAATTACGATAATTTTGTCCGATGTATGGCTATAGGACCACAGGTTCTTCCCATGGAATTTCAGCCGGATAAACCGCTCCATGAACATTACAGTCCGGCAAAATTAAAACTGGATAAAGATGTATGTGACAGGACAATCAATTATGTTTTATTTATAAACGCCTATTACAGATGGACCTATAATTCTTTTGAAGCACTTATAAAAGACGGAAGCATTCATCCCATAGATTTTGCAAATGCTTGCCCTGACAGTAATTTCACATCCCTTCATGTTCATTTCCCGTGGCTCATATGTGCCCTTGTAAAATGGGTATCTTACTGTGCCGTTACGGAAAAAGACATGCGTATAGATATGGAACAGAACAAATATCTCAAAGTATTGAATGATCCTTCTGTTTCTCAGATTGACAAATATAAACACCAGGTAAAACTGAGTAAGGAATATTTTGAAATTGAGAAATTTAACGATTTTTGCGAAAAGAATTTCCCTGATATAGAAGATAAGATGGTAGAGTTCTATGACAAACATTTTGATGAAATAATAGCATATGCCATTGAAATGAGTGATTTCCCCGAAGGAGAACAGGAAAGATTCTATCACTATTACAAAGATATGATGGATAGTATCTTCAGGGCAAATGCAAAGGAATATCTCACAACTGTTATTTATAAATAAGTCTTAAAAATATGACGCGTGATGCGAGTCACGCGTCATATTTCACAATAAATACTTCTTTAATCTGTACTATATGTGATATAATAAATAAAGAAGCCATATTATGGAAGAAATTTATACAGTTAATTCTGTCAATAATGTTCCAATACGTCTGACACCTGAACGATGGTTTCATATCGTAGAAAACCATGATGATCTGGCAGGATATTTTTTCGATATACTTGAAACTATTGAACATCCAGATTTAATAATAAGAGGTAATAATGGAACATTGAAAGCTTCTAAAAATTTCGGTAAAAAGAAATGGCTTATAGTTATATACAGGGAAGTATCAAAAAAAGACGGTTTTATCATAACATCCTATTTTATAGATAAATGCCCTGGAGGAGAAGTTATATGGAAACAAAATTAAAAACAGAAGGAATAATTCAGGCAAGCCTTGGCCTGATCTCGGATATACTAAAGCTTTCCTTTAACCATATATGGATAGATTATGATAAAGAAGCAGATGTACTATATTTGAGTTTTCGAAAACCTCAGAAAGCAAAAAAAACTATAGAATTTGATGATGATATACTTGTTCGTAAAGATGGAAATAACATTGTAGGGATAACAATTTTAAATGCGAGTACAAGATGTACTGAAAAAAACCTATGGAAAAATTCGATATTACAATAGCAGGTGCGGGAGTAGTAGGGCTTGCTATTGCTGCCGAAATCTCACAGACCGGCCGGTCCGTATTACTTCTGGAAAAAAATAAAAAATTCGGACAGGAAACGTCAAGCCGTAACAG
>JBEHWP010000204.1:0-9194 GCA_040217665.1 Vulcanimicrobiota bacterium | reverse complement strand
TTATGGAACATATTTAATCCTGTCTGTCTGTATCGTCATGTTTTTATGGACCATTTTTTCAGGAGGTTCGACCAGTATTTATACTCTTTTAAGATTTGGAGCTAATTATGGCCCTCTCGTTAAATCGGGAGAGTGGTGGCGTCTTACAGGTTCTATGTTTTTACATATAGGTTTTATTCATCTCCTTGTAAATATGTTTACCCTGTTAAGCATCGGTTCTACACTTGAGAAATATTTCGGTACGCCGAAATATATGGCTCTTTATGCTCTGGCAGGTATAGGAGGTTCACTGGCCAGTGTTTTTACCAGAAATATAGTAGCAGCAGGTGCTTCAGGTGCTCTTTTTGGCCTGTGCGGATGTGCTGCATATCTCGGATATCGTTACAGTAAAGAAATTCCAGCCAGATTAAGGAGACAGCTTGCAGGGGGCATGGTTTCATGTATCGGTTATAATTTATTATACGGGTTTATGTCTTCAGGTATAGATAATTCCGCCCATATAGGAGGACTTATTGTAGGAGTTATTTATGCATTATTCATATCTCCCCCTGTAATAAAGGAAAAGGATAAAGAAGGTGCCAGTATATATTCTCTCCTTTTTCTCATCATAGCCGTAATACCTTTTATAACACAATCTTATATAGCCTACAGGGCTGTTTATAAAACAGGAATTGAGGATTATCAGGTATGCGAATACAGAGATGGACATAATTTACTGTTTAAATATCCCGCTCTTCTGAGTGTCAAAGAATATAAGAATGAAAAAATACTCTCAGGCCCCGGTATCATTATACAGATTCGTTCTTTTGCTGTAGAAGATACTGTTCAAATCAGAACGGCTGCCGGGGAAATAATGAGTGCTCTTGAAAAAAGCAAACTTAAGATAAAAGAACATAAATTCATTACGGTGAATAAGAGAGACTGGCTTGTAGTAGATACTGATATGGAAAAGAATGTAACATGTTATCTTTTATTTACAGGTTACAATAAAGAAATTTTCCGTCTGGAAATAGATATGTCAGATAGCATTAAAGCTTATGGACAGGAAATCATGAATTTTATTATGAATAATTTTCTGCCGGGAAAATCAGTATAACTATTTTTTCAGTTCTTCCAGCAAATAATCGGGCCTGTCAGTCGTAATGGCATCAGCTCCCATATCTATAAATTTTTTCATAAGAGCAGGATTGTTTACTGTCCAGATGTTTACCCTGAGATTATATGAATGGGCTTCTTTTATAAGTTCTTCAGTTACAGGCATCCAGTGGGGACATATGTAATCTATTCCGGCATCGATTGCCATTTTACACACATCACGTTTACTGCCTCC
This sequence comes from Vulcanimicrobiota bacterium, assembly GCA_040217665.1. GTDB lineage: Bacteria > Vulcanimicrobiota > SpSt-956 > SpSt-956 > JAKJGF01 > CALARM01. Next base: position 7,864 of record JBEHWP010000204.1, on the reverse strand, counting down.
GTAAAGAAAACCTGTTGTAATACTTCCGTCAAGTTCATTAACTTTTTTTATACGATCATAACTGAATGAAATTATTATTATATCCTGAAGCATATCATGGTTTCCGGCAAGTGTTATAATCTTCTCTTCTATTCCGTCATCAAGATCTTTGCAGTTTTTTATCTCTATTGCAAGCTTTATCTTACCTTTTACGAGTTCCATTACTTCTTCCAGTGCAGAAATTTTTTCTCCTCTGAATTCTTCCGAAAACCACTTACCGCAGTCCAGTTTTTTCAATTCCTCCAGTGTTTTATCTTCTACCTTTCCCTTGCCGTCTGTTGTGCGTTCAAGGCCGGAATCATGTATGACTACAGGAACGCCGTCTTTTGACAGATGTACATCCAGTTCTATATAATCTGCTCCTATGTTTATGGCATTTTCGAAAGCACTCATAGTATTTTCCGGTCTTATGTCAGCACCTCCCCTGTGGGCTATAGAGAGAGTTTTTTCCTTTCCTGAAGCCTGTGAAAAAAGGAATATAACGAGAAATATTGATGCTGTGATTGTTTTTATCATAATCTTAAATACTACTCCCTGTTTTATAGTTTATATGAGAATCGTAACGCGTAACGCGACGCATGACAGGCGGGAAAGATGCTCATCCTTTGTTGTGACCGAACCGGTCATGACAGTTACATGTTTTCCTGAATATATATTTCTATTTCCCTGGTATTATTCCTTTTTTTCCCTGTTTTTCAATGTTGACATAGAACTATGGTGTGTGTATTATAAAGATTATAGAATATTCCGGAGAAGTTAAGTGAAGCGTCAATCGTAAGGACAATCTTACGCTCACTGTTCACGACTCACGTTATAAGAGGATTAACTGTTGAACAATTACGAACATATTCCCTACGAGAAATTGATAGAAGAACTGAACAGTCTTGAAGGCCTGGAAAAAAGAGATATTGCCGATGAACTTCATCTCTGTCAGATCAAGCTGGAACTGAAAGACAGGGAATTAAAGAAGATTACCTCCGCATTTTCCGGGAACAGAGAGCCTTCTTATACTGTAGAGCTATACAGGTCAGATAATAAGCACGGGGAAGAAGAGATAAAAGAACATAAACTGCAATTGAGCGAGGAACTGTTCTTCGGACTCTTTGACAGTATGACAAGCGGATCTGCTATTTACCATGTCATGAATGACGGCAGCAAAGGCTCTGATTATATTATCATAGGGTTTAACAGAACCGGTTTGAAGATGACAGGTAAATCTCGTGATGATGTAATCGGCATAAGTCTTTCTGACCTGAAACCGAATGTTGATAATGATAAAATCATTTCTGTTATGAAGAAAGTCCGGGAAACAGGGAAACCGGATTTTTTTGCCGAAAAAGTCTATTTTGATGACGGTTCATGCAGATATTTTGAAACTGATATTTTCAAGATCCCTACAGGTGATATTGTTACAATCTACAATGATGTGACAGAGCGCAGGGAGATGGAAGAAGCACTGAGAGTGAGTGAGGAAAAATTCAGAACTATTGCCAGTTATACAGTAGACTGGGAGTCCTGGTTCGGCCCTGACGGGAAATTTATCTGGGTAAATCCTGCCGTAGAGAATTTTACAGGCTATACTCCGGAAGAAATCCTGGCCATACCTGATTTCATTTCGACACTTGTAGCAGAGGAAGACAGAGAAATGGCCAGAAGTCAATTTCAGCATGCTCTGGCAAACGGTACTTCCGGTGAAGATTTTGAATGCCGTTATATTCACAGGGATGGCTCAATGTTCTGGCTGAATATTTCCTGGCAGTCAATCTTCGATTCTAAAGGTACTTTCCTTGGCGTACGCACAAGCGGTCGTAATATTACCAGACAGAAACAGGCAGAAGAAGCAATCCTTGAGAGTGAGGAACGATTCCGTGCACTATCGGAATATTCCCATAATGCCATCTGTATAATTGACGAAAAAGCCCGGATTCTGTGGGTAAACAACAGGATGCTGGATCTCAGCGGTTATACCAGAGAACAGGTTTTAGGGGCAGATTCTTTCCTTGCATTCCTTGCTCCGGAGTCACTGGAGTTTGTCGTAAATAACTATATGAAATTCGTTGCAGGCGAGCCTTATGAACATTACTATCAGTTTTATTTTATCAAAGCCAGCGGGGAAAAGTGTCTCGTGGAAAAATATATGACTGACTGTACTGATAGAAAAGGCAAAAGAAATCTTATGATCAGCATGCTTGATATAACAGAAAAAAAGAAAACGGAAATTGAACGACAGAAACTTCAGGAACAACTCATGCATGCCCAGAAGATGGAATCTGTCGGTCGTCTGGCAGGGGGAGTGGCTCATGATTTCAACAACATGCTCGGTATAATTCTGGGTTCAGTTGAGATATCTATGTATGATCTGCAACCTTCCGATAGTGTTTATAAAAATCTTGAGAGAATCCGCAGAGCTGCCGAACGTTCGGCAAATCTCACCAGACAGTTGCTGGCCTTTGCCAGAAAGCAACTGGTTTCTCCTGCTGTACTGGATTTAAACGATACCGTAGACGGTATGCTTAAAATGTTGCGGCGAATCATCGGAGAAGATATTGAAATGCTCTGGAAGCCTGCTTCCAATCTTGCCTCTGTGAAAATGGATCCTGCCCAGATTGATCAAATAATGGCCAATCTTTTAGTTAATGCCAGGGATGCCATAGACGGTGTCGGCAGAGTCATTATTGAAACAGATAATACATCCTTTGATAAAGATTATTGCGCCCTTCATAAAGGTTTTATTCCGGGAGAATATGTAATGCTCTCTGTAAGTGATAACGGTTGCGGTATGGACAGGGAAACTCTGGATAATATCTTTGAGCCTTTCTTTACCACAAAAGAAATGGGCAAAGGTACCGGTCTTGGTCTTGCCACTGTTTATGGCATAGTCTCACAGAACAAGGGATTTATCAATGTTTACAGCGAACCCGGTTCAGGAACGACTTTTAATATCTATCTGCCACGGTATGAGGGCGACTCATATACTTCTTCCGCAAAAGAGCCTGATGAACCGGTAAAATGCGGTAATGAGACAGTACTTCTGGTAGAAGACGAAAAAATATTACTGGAACTGGCTGAAGCCATGCTCAAACAACTGGGCTATAAAGTTCTGACTGCCAATACGCCCGGTGATGCCATAAGTCTTGCCTGGAAGCATGCCGGAGAAATTCATCTCCTTATTACAGATGTAGTCATGCCGGAAATGAATGGCAGTGAACTCTCAGGATATCTGATGTCCCGGTATCCGGCTCTCAAATGCCTCTTTATGTCAGGCTATACAGCCAATGTCATAGCTCATCAGGGTGTTCTGGATGAAGGCGTGCATTTTGTTCAGAAGCCCTTTTCAATAAAAAATCTGGCATCAAGTGTCAGGGAAGCACTGGAATAAGAGAGTGAAAAGTGAGTAATATCCTATTCTTTTTACTCCTTTATGGAGGGATTTTATGAAAAAATTATTTGTTTTACTACTTTTATTTCTTTTCTCGTTTACCATCTCTTTTGCAGAAGAACTTCCCGAATATACGTCAGAGGTAGATAATAAGCTGGAACTCGGCAAATACTGGGGATGTTCCCTTGCATGTGCCATGAGATGGACTATAAAATGCAGTTCCTGTCTGTCTCCGCAGAGAGGTAATAAATATACGGAAGCAATGCTGAGTGACGGTAATTTTACCACTGCATGGTGTGAAGGAGCAGAAGGTGACGGGATCGGCGAATGGATAGAATTTCATCTTAAAAATCATCCCGGTAGAGATGCAGGGAAGACTTCTTTCAAAGGTATTGTTCTTGCAGACGGTTATCTTAAAAGTAAGGATACATGGGAGAAGAATTCAAGAGTCAAACAGTTCAGGATGGACATTAACGGTAAAGGAGTTTGTTATATAAACCTTGCCGATTCTATGTTTGATCAGGAAGTCAGATTCCTCGATTACTTCAGTGTAGAACCGGGCGATGTGATACGTCTGACCATAACTGACATCTATCCCGGCAGTCTTTATACAGATACATGTGTAACGGAAATAGTGCTCAAAGGGGCTCATTAAAATTTCTGTTACATTAAAATGAGGTGGAATATGTACGAAGCTATTATCAGAATTTTTTATCCCCTTGAAGAAGGTAAGATAGTCATTCATTCGGAAAAAAACTGGGATTATGAGATAGACCCTGTCAATGTAGATAAAGACAGGCACTGTTATGAATTTCATGTATGTCATGATAAATATTATCTGAGTTTTAAACCATGCATAAGACTCGGTTCTAACCTTTTATGGTCACGGGGAATGAATAAACTGGCTATTATGGATATGCCTGAAGTGCAGGATTTTTATCCTTATTTTTACGATTCTGAAGAAGGAACAATTACTGATATTCTTGAAATTCCGTCTTCTGTTTTTAACATGACCAGAAAGCTCCGTGTTTATATGCCTCCCGGATATAATGAAAATATACTGAAACGTTACAGTGTGCTTTATATGCATGACGGAAAGAATCTCTTTTTCCCCGAAGAAGCTTTTCTGGGGCAGGACTGGAAGATAAATAATACTCTCGAACTCCTTGACAGGATGAATTTTATCGATCAGTCTATAGTAGTGGGAGTTTATGCAGAAGACAGGAATTATGAATATACAAAACCGGGATACGAACAATATGGCAGATTTATGGTGGAAGAACTCAAAACCTGGATTGATGGTAATTACCGTACCATGCATGGGAGTGAAAATAATTTTATTATGGGTTCTTCTCTGGGAGGAGTTCTTTCCTTTTACCTTGTCTGGCAGTGGCCTGAGGTATTCGGAGGAGCGGCATGTCTGTCAAGTACTTTTTCCTGGCATGACGATTTGATTGAAAGAGTAGAAAAAGAACCTCTTCGCGGAAGGGCTAAATTGAAATTTTATCTTGACAGCGGATGGCCGGCAGATAATTATGAAGTAACTCTGAAAATGGCCATGACCCTTATCAGTCGCGGTTATAATCTGGGAAGAGATTTTCTTTATCTTGCATTTCCTCTTGCCTCTCACAGTGAGAGTGCCTGGGGAGAAAGGGCTCATATACCTCTTCAACTTTTTGCCGGCAAAGTCAGCAGAACAGAATTACCCGGTAATTTTTTTATCAGGTTATCCGATGAATAAGAGGAACTTCGTAAGGAGTTAATTTATTCACTCCCAGAATTTCCACCATGCTTTCTTTGAGTGGCTTTCGTGGCATTTTTGTAGAATTTTTTCTGCCTTTTGAAGTTTTTTCATTCTTGATTCTTCCTTTATCTTTTTCATGTGTTCTATGGATTTTTCCGTTCCCTCTTCTGTTTCTAAAGGAGTCTTCTTTGTTTTCCACTGCTTTTTTTTTAATACCTGTACAAATTCTTCCATAGAAGAAATTTCCGGTATTTCTATATACCAGAGACCTGTTGTTTTCGTGCTGTGACTGTCGGAAGCAGTTGTGCCGGGAATGTTGAGTCTTTCTGAAAGTTTTACTGCCATTTCCGATGTGCTGGCTTTAAAATTCGATGAATCAATCTCTATTCCATGAAATTTCCCGAGTGTATTGTCCGATATGCTCATAAACCGGGAAAATCTGAAGGGATGGGCCAGTACGAAGGCACATTCCTTTTCGAAGAGTTCAAAGATTTCTTCTACTGTTAACATTTTCTTCGGTATTTCATAACCCTGTGCCAGACCATATACAAGAACATCATATGTGTTATAATCCGATGAAACAGTAAGTTCTACACCGTTTAAAATCAATATGTCAGGAAATTTCTCCTGTAATGTAAAAAGTTCTTCTTTTTTCCATAGTGTTTGATGTTCTGTTATAATAATGCCCTTCATCTCTCTTCTTATTGCACGTTCAATCATTTCTTCCGGTGTCTGTTCAGAACAGGGGGAATATTTACTTGTATGACAGTGTATATCTATTTTCATTTCTTTTCTGTTCCTATAGTTAACGCTTCAAACTTCATCATTCTCATATAAATACATAATAAGATAATTTTACTACATAATCAACTAAAATTTGTAAGTCTTTTTACAAAATTAAATAGTTCTTTCAGCCAATTTTCTATATGACTATTTCAGGTTATAATTATCTTACCGCCTATAATTTAAAGGTATAGGAATTTTCATTTTTAATAACGTACTATACTTTTGCAGAATTTTGAAACCCCGTTACTCCGTAGTGGCGTACGGCCGTGCGCCTCTACAAGGTGGCATAAGGCTTTTATAGTAACGTAAAATAAGGCTTTAGATGAAAACTATGTAGAGTTAGTTTATCTAAATAATTTATTAAAGAAATATAGAGAAATAGAGGTAAATAAAATGAAGTATATTCATATTCTTATTGCCTGTTTAATATTGGCTGTTTTATTTGCTGGATGCGGCGGAGGAGGAAGCACAGGAGGAGCCATAGTATCAATTACCGTAACCCCTGTAACACCGGCGGCACATGCAACAGCCACTTCCATAACAGGAAATACACCATCTGCTGCCAATACTCCTTCAGTCAATGCCACTGCTACCAATATACCTTCAGTCAATGCCACTGCTACCAATACGCCTTCAGTCAATGCCACTGCTACCAATACTCCGGCAGTTAATCCAGCCGCTACCAATACACCGACAGAGGGAAGTCTTACAGGAAAGGTTTATAATTTATTTACAAATAGTGTTATAAAAGATGCAAATATTTCTATTAACGGGAAAACATCGACAACCGATTCTGCCGGTAATTATACTATTTCATCTGCAGGAACAGGAACATACCGTATGACAGTAAGCGGTAATTTTATTACCAGAAGTTTACCTGTTAATCTTTCAGCAGGGGTACAGAATGTCAGCGTACTGCCATATAATTTTAACACCACAATGTTCCGGGCTCTTGCAAAATGGCCGGGCCATGACGGAACCGGACGATGGGAAACAAAACCTAAATTTGTTATATATAAATATATGTGGGATGATCCCAACGTTGCTGTTTCTCAGGCTACACTGGATAAAATAACATCTGTCATAACAGAAGTCGGAGAACTGGCAGACGGATTTTTTTCAAACCCTGTAATAGAATATTATAATGGCAGCGCAGCCAGCGATCCACGGTGGACAGTCAGTTATGAAACACCTGAATGGGGTTATATTACATATGGACATAATGCTATAGGTATTTCTATGATACAGACTCTGTCAGGCGATAATGCAGGATTCGGAGGAGGATTATGTGACGGAGATTCATGGATAAGAGGCGGCGGGGTTGTATTATCAGCACAGTATGAGAATTATATTTCTTTCAAAAGTAATCTGAGACATGAAATAGGCCATACATTTCCGCTGTGGCATCCCTTTGAAAATCTTTCTTTAAGTGACCCCAATATGGAAGAGTCAGTTATGAATTACTGGCCACAGGGTTCTCTTTATGGTAAAAGAAGTGACGGCTATTCTGATGCAGATAAAAAGGCTCTTATTGTAATATATCATCGTGGGCCTGATAATCATGCTCCCGATACAGACTCTGACAAATTCAGCGGATTTCACAGGAACTCTGATAAACTATATGAATTTGTGAGTAAGTGACTGCTCCCACCACTAAATCCTAACAGATTATAGCGGGGGTTTCTAGAGCTTCCATCAGTCTATATAACCCATACTTGCTCTATTATATATATGCTCATAATATGACTGACGAAGAGCTATCTTAATCTTCTTACGTAATCTTCGTCTTGTACGGCCTATTTCATAACGTTTACCACCATGATTCTTGCATGCTAATTGCTATGGGGAATTACTTCTATTTCAGACAGAAGGATATTCCTGCTCTTATTCCACTTAACAACAGAGGAGCTAAAGAA
>JBEHWP010000203.1:0-9203 GCA_040217665.1 Vulcanimicrobiota bacterium | reverse complement strand
TTCTTATATATACGCAAGTCTGTTAATAATTACATCAGTAAAAAATTAAAATATCATTGCAATTACTTGATTTTGATTTTATATAAATATTTTGATGTAATTATTTATGCGTGAAAGTATAGATTATAATTATGCTCACTTCAATAATGTATAAAATAAACTGAAAGAGTCAAACTTGACTTGAAATGTTATAATCAAATTACTGACATGAGCATAAGCATGTAATAAAAGTTCTCCTCCCGTCACGCGTTACGCGTTACGCGTCACGAGAGCAAATATTTATTATTTATGCTCACTACAGTATATTGTTCATATGTTATAGCTAAATGTTAAAATATAAGGAGGTTGTTTATGAATTGCCCTAACTGTAATACTCAGGTAAAACCTGATATGACTTTTTGCGGTAGATGCGGTAAATCCCTGGCAGATGTAACTAAAGAAACTGTACCTATCAGACCGTCGGGAACGGTAAAAGATCCGGAAGAACTGGAAAAAATTTTTACTGATCTTGTTGCATACAGCTGGAAAAGGTATGATGAAATACTAATAAATAAACGTCTTGATGAGGTTCTTATAGGACTGGTTATAGCTTCAAATGTAAAAAGCGGTTATTCTTTGATTGATATTTCTTCTGACGGGGTGAACCATTATTTGAGATTTGAAAATCTTTCTGACGGAACGCGCCTTATTTTTAGACTGACAAATCTTTCGGAAGATCTTACACAGGCAAAAGTACTGGGCCATGTGGCAAATGTTACCATAGGTTACGGAGAAAAAGTAAGGGACCTCGGAAAAATCTGGCAGGCCTTCAAGGCAGAAGTTAAAAGTACTTTTCTTATTACCGATGAGCCGGGTATTATTACCTGTGACGCAGATCTTACAGGCGGTTATATTTATGCTCAGATTCCTCTTATATTTAACCTTGATAACTATCTGGATAAAGATCACACATACAGAGCAGATGTCGATCTTTTACAGCTTCATATCAACTCTACAGTTCATTCACTCAGGAAATATCTAAAAGGTCGGTTAAGTATGTAGGAAAGGAGTTAGAATATGTTATCTTTTTTACAGAGTTTCAGTCATAAACAGGAAATGAAAGAAAGCAGAGATGAAATGCTTGTAGGGGAAATAGTCACTGTTATGGTAGATAGCGGCTATCCTGCAATAGGGTTCTGGGCAGAAGGAGATTTTCAGAGAATAAGGTTTAAAGTTCTCGATGATCCTGTACTCTATTCAATTACAATAACACTGGACAGAAAAACAGGGGGAGATTTTGTTTCAGGAGCAATATTCGGTGATAAAGCAACACTGAAGATTATATGTGAAATAAAGAATTTTCTTGCAGATCCCGATGATCTTCTTAATATGTACAAAACTGATCTTCAGAATATGTTTAAAATTCCTATTTTAGGAGGTATAAAGCTTGATCATCAGCTCAATTCCGTCCTTGCTACCACTACAAAGATTATAGAAATAAAGGATCTGATCTTAAAAGGTGAAGAAGGAAGAGAGAAACTTAAAGGAATTCTTTTCGGTACTATAAGGGAATTGAAAGAGAAACTGGTGCCATATAAGAAGAAATAATATAAAAAAGGCGAACCTGCAGGTTCGCCCTTTTGACCTTTGAAATTTTTAATCTTTATCCTGGTCGCTTCTGACTACGAATACAACAGGTTTATGATCTGATATACTTTGAAGATAACCGGGATAATCTTTTTCATTTATCGTATGAATACTTCCGGGAATTACTTCTTCCATTGCTCCTGTATCTACATTTGTGACAGTACAGTGGTCTATAAGTCCTTTATAGGGGATATTGGAATAAAAACTTTTGGGAAGTCCTTCTGTGAGGAAATGAACATTTCCGCCTTTCCCAAGCGGTTTTAGAGAATCACTTCCTACAAAATCATTGAAATCTCCTACCATGATTAAATCTTTATCTTTACTCTCTTCTAAATGCTGTGTTATCCATTTATTTATTTTCTTTGCCTGTTCTGTTCTTGTAGCTATTGCCTTATCGTCAAACATGGCTTTAAGATGTGTTACAACAAAAGTAAAATCAAAAGCTCCGTCAATTTTCATATCTACAAGGAGGGGGGCACGAAGTCTTGAGCCTACCTGTGCTTCATCTATCTGATCTATGGAATTTATATCATATTCAACTCTTTTTTTATCAAATATAACTCCTACCCTCTGCCCGCCTGATTTGCCTAGTATATAACCATAATCAGGAAGATTTTTCATTACAATTTTCAGAGCTTTTTCGTCACTTACTTCCTGTATACCAAGAATCTGGGCGCCTGTATCCTTTATAACCTGTGCTATTTTCTTATAATCTTCTTCTTTTCTTTTCTTTGTGCCGAGCCATTCTATATTGAAGGTGCCTATTGTGGCTGTTTTACCCTTTGCATCGATTATCTCCTGTTTAAGCTTCATAGCTTCTTTTATATCGCCTGTTTCTACGGGAGTAATTTCTTCTCCCAGTTGTTCCAGAGCCTTCATTCCTTTACTATTGCCTGAAGCTCCTTTCATTACAGAAATACTTTCCTGAGTAAAATTCGGCTCAATCCCTCTTTCAACGACCTGTCCGTTTGCATCGTAGATAAGAGGTCTTATTCCTTCTGCTGTGACCTTTGCCTGAAGTTCTTTCATGGCTGATTCATATTTTGCGAATTCACCCTGTAAGTATTCTTTTCTTCCTGATTCATTCTTATAAAAAGCGTCTCCTGCTTCTTCTTTTACTACCACGTTATCAGATGTCCACTGGTGGGCCTGTCTCTGTTTTTGTATATCGGAAAGTCTGACTTTTAAAGAATGCATTTTATCCACAGTCATCACTCCTAAATATTTAATAGCTCTATTTACAGTATAACCGGTGAAAGATAAAAATGCCACTAAAAAAACAGGGTTTTTGTTAACTTTTTGTAAACATATGGAACTTTTTTACCTAATCTTTGCAAAAATCTTCCGGTGTTTGAAGTCTGAACTGGCCTGTATATATTGCTTTTCCCCTTGTTTTCTGAAATATAAACTGACATACGCTTGTGCCGGGATACATATCAATAGGTATGGGACCGAAATTACTCATTTCAAGTACCTGATGGTTTGATATGCCTGATTGCATAAAACTGGCAGAAATATGTACCAGAAGACCGACTCTTGCAAATTTGCTTCTTCCTTCAAGCCATCCGCATATATCTTCGGGAAGAGTAATTTTTTCCCTGGTCATACCCAGGAGTGTATCTCCAGGATGTATGGTAATACACCCGTCGTCAGGGATCCATATACCTTTTGTGGCACATTTGTAGTCAATATCATCAATTGCTCTTATGTGCATCGGAAGTCTTACAAAGAGTCTGAAGGCATTGCTTAAAGTAAGATCTATTGAGGCAGGGCCTACCATTTCTTTAGAAAAAGGCTCAATTTTTATCCTTCCTTTTTCTATTTCTTCAATAATTTCTGTCGTTGTTAAAATACTCATAAATAACTCCTTTTTAACAGTGACCGGTGAACGGTGACCGGTGACCGGTGAAATATTCTTTATACATGTCCGCCGTTAATTCTGGAGAACCCTGACATATATAAATACCCAGGTGTTCGTATCCCCCTGTTTCCTGGGTATAGGGAAGAACTTCTACATAAAGACCTGTTGACGGGCCGTTATGGAATATAACATTATAAGCAGGTTCTCTTCCTGTTTTTTTCATTAATTCCGGAACTGCCTTGAGATTTGTTCCGAGTACCAGAGCAAGTTCTTTTATTTCCATATCATTTAAATCATGGAGATAGTTTTTAGATAAATCTTTAAATATGATCATAGTATCAAGAGGTCGTTTCATAAAATAAGGGACAATAATTTTTATTGTTTTCAGTTCTTTAAGCGTAAGAGTTTCAGGATTATTTTTTAACATGAAATCAGGAAAAGTAATATTAAATCTCTCTTTGAAACTTAAATCGTCTTTTATTTTCCCAGGCATTATATTCGTATGAATAATTTGCTGATGATCATGAGAGAGAGAGCCTCCTACAAGGGGGCCGTAATTTTTGATTATACCGGCATAGCCGAAGTGTTCATGCCGTTCATATTCTCCTGTCGATGGCATCCATGAATCTGCTGCATGGAGAAGAATTCCTTCAAATATTGCAAGCCTTTTAAATACTATCTCAACATCTCCAGAAGGCATATTGCTCATATCCCTGTCATGATAATTGCTTGTCCACTGTATAAAGTGCATACCTGCAGCAATTTCTCCATGAACGGATATGTTATTTTTTCCAGGTTCCATATATGTTTTTTCCTGTGAATAGTGTTCGGGATAAACTATAGGAAAGAGATTTTTATTTATAAAAGTAAACCCCTCCGAGAGAGGGGTTTTATCTATAATACCTGTTGTGTTACCGTTACATATAACACATGGCATATGCTGTTTTTCCATTGCTTTCCCTGTGTTATCATGGGGTCGTTTTGCCCTGACTTCCGAATAAACAATTCTTTGATTTGTTCTCGGATCTATCTTACAGATATTATTCGGTTTAAATGTCGATATGTTTTTTCTGTCATTATTTATTGAATTTACTATGTCTTTATATGATATTTTTGTTATATCTTCAAAGTCTATATATGTATTGTCATTCAGTCTGTCTGACATTTCAAACTCCTTGAATCAATTATTTTTTTATATATTTATAGCCATATATTTTAATGAAATCATGTAACATCCTTATAACTCAGCACTCACTACCTATTATTCACTACTCACTACTTATCTTATCACAGATTTTCGGCACAATTTCACTACTTTTACATGATAAATAATATCCTCTGTCATATTGTTCTATCATTGATGTAACTTCATTTTTAAAGGGATCTATAACTATTATTGGTTTGTTTTTTTTCATAACAGATGTAATAATTCTGTAAGGCAGTGTTGTATTTCCCGTAGTTCCTATTACTATTAACAGATCAGTCTTTTCTGTTAAGGACATACTTGTTTCGAATTTATAATAAATTTCATCGTAACATTCATCAAACCACAATATATGAGGTCTTGCTAAAGTTAAACATTCAGGACATATTAGAAGCGCCTTTTCCTGTGGAGATAGTTCCCTGTCTTTATGTTCAAACTCCAGTCCGGCAGGTATGGCAAAGGTTTTATCTGTACATTCCCGGGAACATCTCATGAGGTTTATATTGCCGTGGATTTCACAGGTTCTCCCTGCTGTATTTCCTGCCCTTATATGGAGGCCGTCTACATTCTGTGTAATAAGAGCAAATCTGTCTTGAAGATTTTGTTCCAATTTTACTATTGCAAGATGCCCTTTATTTACTTTTGCCTGATTGCAGATATATCTCCTGTAAAGGTACCATTTCCATAATTCAAAGGGAGAAATAGAAAACATTCTGTAAGTAGCCATTTCCTGTGGATGATAATTTTTACTACCTATTTTCCAGTAGCCTTCAGGGCCGCGAAAGGTGGGTATATTACTTTCTGCAGATATGCCTGCTCCTGTAAGGACAGTTACAAAACCCTTATCTTTAAAACTATGTAATAATTCTTTTAACTTCTCATTCATCTTTTGAGTTTGTAACGACTATACTTTTGCAGAATTTTGAAAAACTGCTATTCCTTGTGGCATAAGGCTTTGTGCAAAAAATACGAAAGTATAGTAACCAGTAATTTTTAAAATATATGGGTTATCAGAAAAAGTGTAACTGTGACAGTTAAAACCTTAAATTTTTGACCGTGCACCTGTCCTCGATCTTACTTCCCAAGCGTTACTATGGTAGTTAGCTCCAACCAGGTAAAACCTGCGGCACACGAAATAACTTCCTTACTGCTGCTACTTCCCAGTCCTGACAGGGTTCGAAAGGTTTCGTTGCGAAGGGCCCGATTCTCATCACCACTTGCCAGAGGCAGACCTTGAAAAACAAAACCTCAAACAGGGATTCAATCCTGCTATAGCGGATTGCAGGTACAGGGCACCGCTAGTTCCCCATCTAGCACGGCCAAAAATTTTCTAACGGAGAGAGTGGGATTCGAACCCACGAGGCGGGGGTAAACCCGCCTACTCGATTTCCAATCGAGCGCCTTCAACCGGACTCAGCCATCTCTCCTATTTAGCTGTCAGCGGTCAACTGACAGCTAAATAGCTCTTTATTCTATTAATCAGTGAATAGCATAATTAATCACCATTCACCACTCACCATTCACTATTTCACGGAGAGAGTGGGATTCGAACCCACGAAAGAGATTTAACTCTCCTTACTCGATTTCGAGTCGAGCGCTTTCAACCGGACTCAGCCATCTCTCCTTATAAGGATTCACTCAGTCAGCTCTCTTAATTCTTAATTTTCTAAAAAATTCCTTTAATATGAAACTGCATTCTTCTTCCAGGATACCTCCGAGAGTCTCTATTCTATGATTCAGTCTCTTATCTCCCGGTATATTCATCAGAGATGTAATTGCTCCTGCCTTTGGATCTTTCGCACCGAAAACAAGCCTTTTTATCCTTGCCTGCACTGCTGCACCGGCACACATAGGACATGGTTCCAGTGTTACATAGAGAGATATATCGTCCAATCTCCATCTGTCCATCAGTTTACATGCTTTTTCTATTCCTATTAATTCTGCATGGGCAAGAGGATTTTTCTTTAATTCCCTCTGATTGAAGGCTGTTGCTATTATTATAGATTCTCTGTATACCAGAACAGCCCCTACAGGAACTTCTCCCAGACTGAAAGCCTTTTCTGCCTGAAAGAGAGCTTTTTTCATGAAATACTCATCTTTTTTTAAAAGATCCATTTTATCATGGTCACGCGCCCGAGAGGATTTGAACCTCCGACCTACGGATTCGTAGTCCGTTGCTCTATCCGCTGAGCTACAGGCGCCTGCGTGAATATAACGGAGAGAGTGGGATTTGAACCCACGATACATGCTCAACACACGTATAATCGCTTAGCAGGCGACCGCCTTCAGCCGCTCGGCCATCTCTCCTAACGCATAATCAGGAGTATTTTAGCACATTGAAAATTAAATTACAATACCTTTTTGAAAATAAGTAGGGACGTTTAATTAAACGCCCCTATTTAAGTCTTACCGGCATAATAACATAAATATAATCTTCATCTTTATCTTTTTCCCTTACAGGTTTTATTATACCTGGATTTACGGGGTTACTTAATTCAAATGTAATTTCATCACATTCCATACAGCCCAGAGCGTCAATGAGATATTTTGCATTGAAAGATATATCCAGAGTCTGCGCTGGTTCGGGAAGATCGATTTCTTCATAGGCCTGCCCTACATCCTGAGTATTTGCAGTTATAATTATCTGACTGTCATGTATTTTGAATTTAACCAGATCAGGACTTTCAAGATCTTTCTGGGTTATATATGAGGCTCTTCTTAATGCCTTATAAAAAGCCTCTTTATCTATTGTGAGAGATTGATCACAGTGAGCCGGTATTACCTGCCTGTAATTGGGGAATTTCCCCTGTATAAGAGAGGAAAGAACTCTTGTATCATTCATCTGAAAGTCTATCTGACTGTCTGTTATGTAAATTTTGACTTCATCTTCCTGATTATCAGTAAAGATTTTCAGGAGTTCGTTAAGAGTTTTTTTGGGCACTACAACTTCAAAATTTTTCCCCGGAGAGTTTAATAATTTCGCTGTTTTCTTGGCCATCCTTCTTCCGTCTGCAGAGACTACTGTCAGACTCTCTCCCTGTACTTCAAAAAGACTTCCTTTTAATATGGCTCTTACTTCATCAGGCGGTGCTATGGCAAACCCTGTCTCTTTAATCATACTTTTTAATGTCTTCTGACTTATGGAAACAGTGTCTTCACCGATTATTTTTGGTATAGACGGAAACTGGTCGGAAGAAAGACCGTTTAATTGATAATTACTTCCTTTTGTTTCAATATTAATTGTTTTTACATCGTCTGATTCTATTTTTACGTGACCGGGATTCAGACTTCCTACAAGATTGCCGAGTTCTCTTGAAGGGACAGTTATACTCCCTTCCTGTTCTATAGATTCAACTTTTATAATAATCTCTATGGAAATTTCACCACTTGTGCCTACAAGTTTCATACTGTTATTGGACGCTTCCAGCATAATATTACCGTAAACAGGTTCTATTATCTTTGAACTGATAGCTTTACTGGCTATTTGAATTCCTTTATTTAATTCTTCCTGTAAACAAATTACTTTCATTTATATAGTCTCCTTTTTCACTACTCACTCTTTACACTGCTTTTAACTCGTTTTTTATATTGTTTATATGAGCTTTTATTGCAGGATCACTGTCTTCTTTTATTTTATTATAGGCATGAAGTACTGTTGTATGGTCTTTGCCTCCGAAATGTTTACCTATCTCCGGAAAAGACGTCTTTGTTAATTCTCTGGCAAGAAACATTGCAATCTGTCTTGCTCTTGCTAATTTCGCATCTCTTTTCCCTGAAGATAAGTCTTCCAGAGGTACGGCAAAATAATCGGCAGTCTTTTGCAATATAATAGGTACTGTTATTGTATCACTGTCTGTGCTTGTAATGAGAGAACCTATTGCCTCTTTTGCCAGAGGAAGATCTATTTTAGCTTTTTTCAGAGAAGCATAGGCCATTATTCTTACCAGTACTCCTTCCAGTTCTCTTATATTTGAACTTATTATTTCTGCTATGTATTCAATTACATTGTTTGGTATATGTATATTCTCCAGTTCTGCTTTCCTTCTTAAAATAGCCTGCCTTGTTTCTAAATTAGGTGCCTGTATGTCTGCAATAAGTCCCCATTCGAATCTGGATTTCAATCTATCCTGAAGGGTAGGTATTTCCTTTGGAGGTCTGTCGCTTGTAATAATTATTTGCTTGTCTGCACTGTGAAGATCATTGAATGTATGGAAAAACTCTTCCTGAATACCTTCTTTACTTATGAGAAACTGTATATCGTCTATAAGTAATATATCTACTGTTCTGTATCTGTTTCTGAAATTTTTCGTCTTACCGCTCTGTATGGCTTCAATCATTTCATTTGTAAATGTCTCTGTTGATATGTAAGTAACATTTAAGTCAGGTCTTAACGTAATTGCCTGATGTCCCACTGCATGCATGAGATGGGTTTTCCCCAGTCCGACTCCTCCGTATATAAAAAGAGGATTGTAAACCTTTGCAGGAGCTTCCGATACTGCAAGACAAGCAGCA
>JBEHWP010000202.1:0-9204 GCA_040217665.1 Vulcanimicrobiota bacterium | reverse complement strand
GTGGCAAACTGATTTTGCAGACTGTTAATATTTTGCGTCTATATCATTTACAACTCTCTTTTAATACGGCATATCTTTTCCTCCAGAGCCCGGACAGGGACAGGAGTGTATGCCATATTTTTTTGGGTACCAATTTACCTGATGCGATACTTACATATTCGTTCCGTAGCAACATATTCGGTAATTTCTCTGTAAACAGTATCTTCATCTATCTGATATAATTTTATAATCTCTTCAATCTTCTGTGATAAAAAAGAACCCAGATGATATATGTGCAATAATGGTTTTTAAGATAGTGAGTGGCAGGATTGAACTCACCACTCACTATTTGCCGGGCAAACACAGAACCCTACTTGACCTTATCGAGTCTCATGAGCCAGTTATTACCGACCCAGAAACCGTCGAAAGGCGGTGATTTCGGCGCCGCTCCGGGTGCCCCTTCTTTAGCAAGGATGCTCAGTTCAAAGACCTGTGCTATATTTTCCTTTTTAAATTTATCGTCTGTTATAGCCAGATGTATGGGGAGTCTCCATTGAGTCACCTGCCCCAGTATATTTGTTTCTGCTATTTCCCACTGTCCCCTTACTGCAACTGCCACTACTGTGATTTTTTTCTTTGAACTCTTACCCCAGTCACGATCATTTTTAAAATATTCCAGTGCCGATTTCGCAAGATCTCCTGATGTGCCGGGGCCGGCAAAGTTCGTTATATGGCCTGCCCATTTCTTTTTGTCTATATCCTTTGTGAGTTTCTTGCCCACTTCTGCTATCTTCTGATCTATGGAAGCAAGCTGTGAATTTGCCTTTGAATTATTGGGATCAAATTTGCAAGCGAAGTCAAGGTAAGATTTTGCTTCATACATTCTATTTATACGATCCTGGGCAGGATAAAAACCTTCATCAACATGTCTGATCATATCTTCAGCCCATTTGCGGAGATATTCCGATGTTTCCTGCCTCGTTTTCGGAAAATTTTTCAGACCTTCATACAAGTCCCTGAAATTGGATGATAAAAAGTCAACTTCTTCTGTCCTGCCAAGCCCCATTTCCCAATATTTATTATCGATAGTCATTGTATCTGAGCCGTATTTTTCCGCAAATGATGCAATTACGGGTTGAATTACAGGTATTACTTCACGTTCAAGAGCCTCTATCTTGGCAAGTTTTTCCGCTACTTCTTTCAGATCATACTGTTCTATAATATTATGTCCGTAAATGCCTTTAAATCGCTCATGATATTTGTTATAAACCTCTTTTATCTGCCTTGCATCGGCAAGGGCCTGGTCTTTAATTTCCTGAGTAACTTCCTGTGCAAAAAGAAGTGAAAAGGATAAAATAATAGAGATTAAACAGGTAAAAAAGAAAATTTTTTTCATAAAACATTCCTCCCTTGTTAATTTTATTATGTGTATTTCATAACTTAAGTGATCGTGACGCGTAACGGGTCATCCGTGACGGGTTATATCTCTGCGCATTACGCTTTACGCTTTACGCTTTACGATATTATTATTTACAGATAGTTATGAATAACTATATATTCTTCATAATAAAATTTTATTCCTGTTTTTTTATGCTATTCTTTTCTCTATAACAGACATGACCGGAGCAGTCACAACCAGATATGAGGATCAGCATCCGGTGAAGTTACAAAATTCATCATTCTCATATAAATATCTTTACAACAGGCCTTTCATAGATTATATTATAGGTTACTGACAGGAGCATTTATAATCGCTTCAGCACATAATCCTCGCGTCACGCGTCACGCGTCACGCGTCACGATAAGAAGGTGAAGTTATGAACAATTACAAAATACTCGTTATCAATCCCGGCTCAACTTCAGACGAAGTGGCATATTTTGAAGGAGAGAATCAAATATTTCATGAAGTGGTACGATACGACACGGCACAGATGGAATCTTACGAAGGGAAAAAAATTACAGAACAGTTTTCATTTCGTAAGGATTTTGTCATGAAAGAATTAAAAGAACATGGCATAGATATAAAAGAGCTGGATGCCGTAATTACCAGAGGAGGGCTGCTGAAACCTTCCGAAGGAGGAGTATATCAGGTCAATGAAAAGATAAAAAATGATTTAAGAGAAGAACGTTACGGCAGTCATGCATCCAATCTGGGAGCTCTCATAGGTGACTCGATAGCATCAGAAATAGGACAGAAGTCTTATATAGCAGATCCTACAACAGTGGATGAGATGGAAGATTTTGTACGTTTTTCCGGCATGCCTGAAAACCCGAGAATCTGTATATTCCACTGTCTCAATCAGAGAAGAGTCGCTTATCGTACGGCAAAAACATTAAATAAAGACTATAAGGATGTAAATCTTATTATTGCCCATATGGGCGGAGGCATAAGTGTGGGAGCCCATAAAAAAGGGAGAGTAGTAGATGTAAATAATGCTCTTGACGGTGACGGTCCCTTTACTCCTCAGAGGTCTGGAGGCGTACCTGCAGGAGGACTTGCAAAACTCTGTTTTTCAGGTAAATACAGCTTTCAGGATATAAAGCTCATGCTCAAAGGCAAAGGCGGGATGACTGCCTATACAGGAACATCTGACATGAAACTCTTAGAAGATTTTGCTACAGGAAAAGAACTTACGGAACAGGACAGAAAAAAAATAAAACCTGATATTACCAGAGAAAAAGTTAACCTGTTGATTGAAGCTATGGCCTATCAGATTTCCAGGGAGATATGCGCTCTTACTGCCATATTCTGCGGCCATATCGACGGAATTACTCTGTCGGGAGGCCTCGCCTATTCGGAGATGATAACAGGTAAAATAGAGGAAAGAACCAGATGGATTGCCCCGGTATTTCTCTTACCGGGCGGTGATGAAATGGAAGCCCTGAGATCATCTATGGAAAGAGTTTTATCAGGGAAAGAGAAAGTTAAAGAATATGACTGAATTTGACTGGAAGAAGACTTTATATACAGACGGATCGGAAAAATTCCTTAAATATTCTGAACATAAACTTCAGATAAAACTTGTTGTCCATAAAAATGAAGATATAGAAGAAGTTTATATCAGAACGTCTCCCGATGGCGAACAGAAACTGACGGAAATGAAAAAAACCGGGAGAGATGGCTTTTTTGATCTCTATACAGGTAAAATTGATGTAAAATGTGATTTTATCAATTACAGATTTCTCATTTTTTGTAAAAATGATATATTCTGGTTTTCCCAGAAGGGCCTGGCCAGAACAGTCCCTCCTGATTCTGTGGACTTCAAATTTATAAGGAATTTTAAAACGCCAGAATGGGTTACGGAAAGTGTATTTTATCAGATATTTCCCGACAGGTTCTGTGACGGGAACCCTTCTACCAGCGTAAAAGACGGAGAATATACTTATTGCGGGAAAAGTACAAAAGCCTGTTCCTGGGGTGAAGATCCGAAAGATTATCATCACGGAGGACATATGGATTTCTTCGGAGGAGACCTTGCAGGGATAAAAAAGAAAATACCATATCTTAAAGAACTGGGGATAAATGCTATTTATCTGAATCCTGTTTTCCTGTCTCCTTCAAATCATAAATATGACACTCAGGATTATAAACTTATAGATCCCCATACAGGGACAAACGAAGAATTTGCCGAACTGGTATCTCTTCTCCATGAAAATGGCATTAAAATAATACTTGACGGAGTATTCAACCATACAGGCATTTCCCATTACTGGTTTAATAAAGCGGGATTTTACCCTGATAATACAGGAGCATACAGAGACCGGTCATCTCCTTACAGAGAGTATTTTACCTTTTATGATAAAAAAGATGATTACCATGCATGGCTCGGAGTCAAAACCCTGCCGAAACTTAATTATAAATCGGACAGACTGAGGCAGGAGATCTATAAATCTCCTTCTTCTGTCATGAATTTCTGGATGAATCCTCCCTATAATATAGACGGATGGCGTCTGGATGTGGCAAATATGCTCGGACGGCAGGATGATTACCAGGGTTTTAGAGATATTTACAGGGAAATGAGAAAATCCTGTAAAGATACAAAAGAAGATTCTTATATAATGGGAGAACATTTTTTTGACCCCTCAGAACTTCTTCAGGGTGACATGCTTGACGGAACAATGAATTATCAGGGTTTTCTCTTTCCTGTTCTTAAATGGCTTACCAGAAAGGAGAGATTTAAAAAAGAGTTCAGACTGATAAATTTTACATCTGAAGATCTTTCTCAGAACATAGAGAATTTCACATCTCTTCTTCCCTTTGATGTAAAACTGTCCATGTTCAATCTGCTTGACTGTCATGACCTGCCCAGGTTTTACTCTCTTGTCGGAGAAGATCTGAATAAATTCAAAATCGGTCTTGCATTACTTTTTACCTGGCCCGGAGTGCCCTGTATTTATTACGGTGATGAAACAGGCATGAAGGGCATAAAGGAATATGAAGTCCGTAAATGTATGGAATGGAACGAAAATCTGTGGGATCATGACATAATGAGTCTTTATAAGAAACTTATTAAACTGCGCAAATCCTCTTCTGTATTAAAAAAAGGAGGATTTAGAATACTGTATGATGAAGATGAAATTTTTTCCTATGCAAGAATTTTTGGCGATACTTTAATATTTGTTATTATAAATAACAGCAATCAAAAAAAATCCGTAAAAATTCCTCTGTGGCAGGCAGGAAAAACAGAAGGAGCATATAAAGAATTTTTCTCGGAAGAAATCTGTAAAATCAAGGAGGGATTCTTTCAGAGGGAACTTGAACCGTATCAATGTCTTGTCGTGAGTGGTGAATAGTGAAAAGTGAAAAGTGAATAGTGAATGGTGAATGATAGTAACCAGGGTAATTCTACGCATCACGCATCACGCATCACGCATCACGCATCACGCATCACGCCGTTTCATTCAACACCTTATATAATATCTCACCGAGATGATTTACATTATAAGGTTTCGTAATAACTGATTTAAAACCATAGTCTCTGTAATCTGCCATTACAGGGTCATTGGAATATCCGCTCGACACAATGGCTTTTACCGATGGATCCAGGGCAAGGAGTTTCTCTATAGTTTCTTTTCCGCCCATACCGCCAGGTATGGTTAAATCCATTATTACCAGGTCAAAAGGCTTATCAGTATATCTGGCTTTTTCATATAATGCAATTGCTTCTGTTCCGTCTGCCGCCAGTTCAACGTCATAACCCAGCCTGGGTAACAATAAAGGCATAAGACGTCTTATCATTTCATCATCATCCATTACAAGAATCTTCCCATGACTTTTTAAAGGATGTTTAATTTCTTCCACTTCAAAATCTTTTTCAGATGCAGGAAGAAAGAAAGAAAAAGTTGTTCCTTCTCCGATTCTGGATTCCACCTTAATATGTCCATGATGACGTTTGATTATTGAATAAGTTGTTGCCAGTCCGAGTCCGCTTCCTTTTTGTTTTGTAGTAAAATATGGATCAAATATCTTTGTCTGATATTCTCTGGCTATACCGGGTCCATGATCCTTTACGGAAATTTTAACATATCTGCCGTTTTTCAGTGGTAATTCATTTGTTTCTTCTATATATACATTCTCTGCAAATATTCTGATTATGCCACCTTCCGGCATGGCCTGATCCGCGTTTATAACCAGATTTTGCACTGCCTGACTCATCTGTTCCTCATCCATTTCAACATTCCAGATACTGGCGGGAATATTAAATTCACATCTCACATTTGAACCCTGAAGAGAAAAACAGGTCGTTTCTTTTAACAACTGGGTAATTGTTCCCGTCTTTTTTACAGGTGCTCCGCCCCTGGAAAAAGTAAGTAACTGCCTGGTTAAATCTCTGGCGCGAAGAGATGACTCCTGGGCCATAGTAAGTAATTCTCTGATCTGGTCTTTTTCATCACTATCAACCATCAGTTCTGCAAGAGAAATATTACCGAGTATGGCAGTCAATATATTATTGAAATCATGTGCTATGCCTCCGGCAAGTATCCCCAGGGATTCAAGTTTTTCTATTCTGAGTAATTCTTTCTCTTCCTCTTTGTTTTCTGTAATATCTCTTATAATTCCTACGATAAAATCCTGTCCTTTTTTATCTGTATAACATTTTTTCTTTGTCGCTATAAGATGATAAACTCCAGAGGCATCGGTAAAATCCTCTTCATTATAATTTTCTTCTTTTGTTTTAAGAACAAGTTCATCTTTTTCCCAGAATACATCAGACTCGGATTTTGCAAAAAAATCATAATCAGATTTGCCGATTAATTCCTCACGGGTTCGCTCTACAAGTGCACAGTAGGCATCATTTACAACTATCCATCTGTGATGACTGTCTTTTACAAATATGGGGTCGGCAACAGAGTTAATAATTTTATCCAGAAAATCTTTTGTCCCCTGTAATTCTTCTTCAGCCCGTTTTTCTTGTTCAATATTCTGTATTATACTGACAACTAACTGCACTTTCCCTTCCGCATCACTTACCGATGAATAAACATTGCGTCCCCATGTAGTGGTTCTGTCTTTTTTTATATAACGTTTTTCCAGAGGCGGTGAATGGGTAATTTTCTGTGAAATAATTTCTTCAAACCATCTCAAGCTCTCAGGTAAATCTTCATGATAAATAAACTCGGAGAAATGTTTCCCAAGCAGGTCTTCTCTTGTATAAGTCATTGTTTCATTTATAATGAGATTAACATCCAGTATATAGCCATCTTTATCAATAAGTACCATGGCAATACCTGCATGCATAAAAATATGTTGAAACATTTCTCTTATAATCAGGATGATAACTTCCTTTCATAGTGAATGAATGGCCCTGAAGATTCTTAACGCGTGACGCGAAGGTTCCTGAAATATAAATCAGCTATCGGTTTATTGGTGATGGGTTTTAGTATTTTCAACCCAACATTCGAGACTTTTAACACTGTAAAAGAAAAATCCCTACAGTTTTAAATTATAACATATATGTGGACCGGTAGCAATTTTTATTACGGAGAAGGATTTTAAACCTGTTTTTTAGAAATATTATATAAATTCTAATGTCTATTCGTAGCGTCACGCGTCACGCGTAACTTTATTAAAGGGGGAACTTTTATGGCTAAAATACTTTATATTAAAGCAAGTCCGGCAGAAGAACGTTCCTATTCAAACAAAATGGCAAAGGTATTTCTCGATGCATATAAAGAAGGACATCCCGGTGATACAGTTGAAACACTGGATCTGTGGGAAACAGAACTTCCGCCTTTTGATGCTGTCGCTGCATCGGGAAAATACAAAATTATGGGCGGCAAACCGCACAATGAAGAAGAAAAACTTGCATGGAACAATGTTGTAAAAACCATTGAACACTTCAAGTCGGCAGATAAAATTGTTTTATCTGCTCCTATGTGGAATTTTGGTATTCCCTACAGGCTTAAACATTATATAGATATTATCACTCAGCCGGGATTTACCTTCTCCTATGATCCGAAAAAAGGATATACAGGGCTTGTAAAAGATAAACCTGTTATATTCATCCTCGCCCGGGGAGGCGAATATCCTGAAGGAACTCCTGCTGTAGCGTTTGATCATCAAACATCGTATCTGAAAACGATTTTTGCTTTTATGGGATTTACCGATATGAGTGCCATACTTGTAGAACCGACGCTTATGGCAGGCCCTCAGGTGGCAGAAGAAAAATTTTCTTCTCTTATAGAAAAAGCGAAAGAAAAAGCGAAAAAATTTTAAACAGTGGAAAGTGAAAAGTGAATAAAACAAGGCATTAATTACTTTTCACTTTTCACTAATTAATAGATTTATGTCTATATCTTTAAAAATCCTCAGATTCTTACTTTTTAGGAGTTTTCCATGGAAGATTTACCCTATTTGTTAAAAAAACCCATAATTATGAGATTTTTTAAAAGGGGCTTCCATTTAATACCTGAATATAAGTCGGGCTTAAAGGTTTGGTACCCACAGGGCTGAAAGCAACCCACATCTCATAAGTATCCATACGTAAAATTATGGACTGAATTGTAGGTGAAGAATCGGATCGGTATAAAGCCCCCGATGTAGCTGCTGTGCCATCGGTTCCATAATATCCCATTATCATTTTCATTTTATCCACATCAATCTTTCCAGTACTTAACCGAGTCGTATAAAGATTTCTGAAACTCTCCCAGCGCTTTACATTTGATGGAAAAGAATGGTTATCAAAATTCCCGGGTAAAACAAAACTGTTCGCAGTGGCAATTGCATCGGGAATTCCCCAGGTTACGCCGGTCCTTAAGGGAGAATTGCAGAGCCGTAATCCCCTTTCAGGGCTGCCTATATTCTCTTCAAGGACTCCGGCCGTATTTTCATCTGCTAAAAAGATAAGATGATTGTAAGCGTAATCTCTGTCTTTAAAATAATCCACCACTCCCTGAAGTGTATTGCTGTTTTCAAGGGCATATCTCAAATCGAACACATAGGACCTTTTACCGGCAGTGGGAGGATAAGGTTCTTCCGTATCGCTATCCAGGATAGCACCGAATATTTTATCATCACTGAAAGCAGAAGCAACCCATAATTGTCCCAGTGAACCAATAAGGGTTATGGATTTACTTCCATTTTTAATAACTGTTATTGCATGAAGCCTGGACAACTCGGTTTCAGGAAAGTCATACCAGTCCAGATTCCTTCCTACTATTGTATTTCCTGTATAAGAAGAAGAACCGAAGGCTGCCGAAGCAGAACACATAGTAGGCCTCATTACATCCGGCACCAGTTGCAATAATAACAGTTCGTTCTGAGAAAGTCTGCCGTCTCCCGGAAGGTCAGTTGTGTAAGAAAAGACTTCCGACATGCCGTCTATTTCATCAATATATTCCTGCAGGAGGCTCTGTTTTAAATCAAAAGCCCTGTTTTTCAAATCGTCAAAAGTAATTCCGGCCTTAGCAAGTTCGTCAACCATATCTTTCAAAAAAGAATCGCTTATTTCTTCATAATCCGGCATATAGATTTCAATCATTTCCGCGTACCGTCTCCCGAGTTCCCTGTGTGATGTTGAGGTTAAATCCAGAGAAACTAAATAATAGGTATCATTAACTTTCTGTATTGTAACCGGTCCGGCAGGTGTCGGTGTCGGTGTTATGGGATTGCCATCTCCGCACCCAATAAAAAATACGGGACATAGAATTAATACACAAATTGCCATTATCAATATTCTGTTCAACATAAATACCTCCTGATATATCAAAAATTATTTATTCCTT
>JBEHWP010000201.1:0-9207 GCA_040217665.1 Vulcanimicrobiota bacterium | reverse complement strand
TTCCAGGCTTCCTCTATAAGTTTTTTCTCTTCTTCTAACTGTTCCCAGTTATATTCAAGAAGTTCTCTTTTTTCTTCAAGAGCACTGTTGACGCTTTCCATAAGGGTCTGTCTCTCATGTTCAAGCTGTTCTCTCTCGACTTGCAGACTCTTTCTGGCTTCTTCAAGACGTTCCCATCCTTCTCTGAAGCTTTTTTTCTGTTTTTCCATATCTTCTGAAACAGTGCCTGACTTTATTGTTTCTAATTCCTGTCTTTCCTGTTCCAGTGATATTCTGGCTTTTTCAATTTCTTCCCACTGTTTTTCCTGTTCTTCCAGCACAATTCCTGAACTCTGCACTACTCTCTCTTTTTCTTTTTCTATTTCGGCTTTCTGTTTTTCCAGCTCATGTCTCTGACGTTCAATTTCTTTCCAGTCATCTTCTCCTTGATGGGAAACTGACAGACCGGTTGACATAGAAGCTTTTTCTTCCAGCTCTTTCCATGAACGTTCAAGTTCCGCTTTTTCTTCGTAAATTTCTCTTTTAACCTGTTCCAGATAGGTCCAGCTTCTCTGCTGTTCTTCCATCCCTCTCGTGCCATGTAATATTTTGGATTTTTCCAGTTCTATTTCAAGGTCTTCTCGTTCCTGTTTCAATAAATGCTTTTCATTTTCAATAGATTTCCAGTTTTCTTCAATAAGTTTCATCTGCTCTTCTATATTTTTATCAGACATACCGGAAGTCTGTGCTCTTCTGTCTTCTATTTCCTTTCTCTGTTGTTCTATAAGGCTTTTTTCCTCATATATTTCCTTTTTTACCTGTTCCAGATATGCCCACGTTCTTTTCTGTTCTTCCGTAAAAGCCTTTGTGTCTTCATTGAGCTTATTTTTATCTTTATTTATTTTTGCTTTTTCTCTTTCTATTTCTTCTTTTAATGCCTGCAGTTCTTTACTCTGTTTTTCAAATTCTCCCGGCATATCGGGAGATGATTCTCCTCCTGCCTGTATTCTGAACAGTTCTTTTTCCTGCTCAAATTCCTGTCTTTCTTCTTCTAACTGTGCCTCTTTATATTCCAGTAGTTCCTGCTTATCTCTACACGAATCTTCCACACTTTTTATTAATTCTTCTTTTTTTCTTTCAAGTTCTCTTCTTTCAATCTCAATAGCCTGCCATGCTTCTTCCAGAGCTGAGCCATCTGTATTATCAGACGGTCTTTCTTTCACTTCTTTTTCTCTTTCTTTCTGAAGTTCTTCTATCAGTTGTGCCTTTTCTTCCTGTACTTTTTTTATCTTTTCCTCCAGGAGGTATTTTTCACGTTCCCTGTCTTCTTTTAATTTTCTCTGTCCTTCTTCCAGTTTTTCCTTTTCTTTTTCCAGTTTTTCCAGGAATTCCTTTTTCTCACTATAGTCGCTTTGAGTAATTTTCTTTTCTTCCAGGTATTTTTTATCGTACTCCAGTTTTTTCTTTTCTTCTTCTATTTTTCCCATAGTTATCTCTATTTCTTTTTTCTTCTCTTCCAGGTTTGCTTCACGTTTTTCCAGTTCTATCTTTTTTTTAGAGACTTCTTTCCAGAGTGTTTCTTTCTCTCTTTGCAATTGTTCCAGTTCTATCTTTTTCTTTTCTTCTAATTTATACCCGATCATTTCAAGATTTTCTTCTTTTTCCTTCAGGTTTGCTTCCAATTGTTCCAGTTCTATCTTTTTCTCTATAAGTTCTTTACCGAATTTTTCTCTGTCTTCCTGTAATTCTGTTAATTCTTTTTTCTTTTCTTCTTCTTCTCTGTATTTGAGTGTTTCTATTTCTTTTCTGCTTTTTTCAAGTTCCCGGGCAATTTTTTTCTGAACTTCTATCCAGTCATTCTTTTCCTGTTCTAATCTTTTGATCTTTTCTTCCCATACCAGTTTTTCTTTCTCAGACTGTTCTTTTAAAAATTCTTTTTCTTTTTCCAGCTGTTCCTTATCCAGCTTCAGTTTATTCAGACTGTCTCTTATAGACTTATCCATATTTTCTATAGTTTTTTGCTTTTCTTTTTCCAGTTCAATTTTTTTATCTTCCAGATATCTTCTGTTAAAGTCAATTTCCCTCTGTTGTTCTTCCAGTTTATTTAATTTAATAGTAATTTCATTATTTTTATTTTCAATAATTTTTTCTCTGTCCTTTACCGTTAATTCTAATTTTTCTATCTCATATTTTTTCTCAGTAAAGGATTTTTCTTTTTCTTCCTTTTCTTTCTTCCACTGCCATTTTTCATAATCTAACTGTTTCTTTGTATCTTCAATGTACTTCTTATGTTTCATTACTTTACTGGCAAGCTCTTTCTTGCCTGATTCAAGCTGTTTTCGTTCTTCTTCGAGCCCATTATTTCTTTCAAGGGTTTTTTCGGTAAAAGCCTTTCTATCCAGTTCCAGTTGCATTATTTTCTCTTCAAGAGATTTTTTACTTTCTTCTTTTGTTTTTTCAAATTCCATCCTGTTCTGTTCCAGTTTTCTCTCTCTATATTCCAGTTCTTTCTGTTCCTTTAATAAATTTCCCTTTTCTGAAAGGAGGAATTTTCTTGTGTTTTCCAGGTTTTCTCCGCTTTCTTTTTTCTTTTCTTCAAAATCCAGTTTCTCTTTTTCTAGTTCCTTCCTTTTCTCTTCCAGTTGTTTCTCATATTCCAGTTTTTCATTATTAAACTCCCACCTGTGAAGGTCAATATCTTTCTTACTATCTTCAAGGTGTTTTTTGTGTTTTTCAATATTTAACGCCAGTTCCTTTTTCTCATATTCCAGTGTTTTAAATTTTTCTTCGAGATTTTTCTTTCTTTCCTCTATGTAAGCTTCAAAATCACTTTTCTTCCCTTCCAGTTCTTCTTTTTCTTTTACCAGCGTTCTTTCCTGGCTTTCTCTGTCTATATTGAATTTCCATATATCATAATCAAGCTGTTTCTTTTTTGCTTCCACTTCTCTTTCCTTTGATTCTATTAAGTGGTTGAAGTGAGTTTTTTCCTTTTCAAATTTATCTCTGCTTCGATTGAAGTTTTCTTCCTGGTCTTTTCTTTTACTTTCCAGTGCTTTTCTTTCATAGTCAAGTTCTTTTTTGCTTTCTTCCAGGAATTTTTTGTGTTTGTTCACTCTGGCAGCCAGATCTTTCTTGCTGAATTCGAGTTGTTTTTTTGCATTTTCAATTTCTTTTTGTGCTTCTTCCTTTTCTCGTTGAAAGGCAAGTTGTCCTGTTTCTAATTCCTTCTTCTCAAATTGCAGATCAAGTCTTACTTTCTCGGCTTCTTCATCGAATTTTTTCCTGTCTTCTTCCAGAATCTGTTTTTTTGTTATAATTTCTTTAAACTGTTTTTCCTCTTCCTGTCTGGCAAGTTTCTTTGCCTGTTCAAATTCTGCCTGTTTTCTGTCCAGCTCCTTCTGTACTTCTTCTTTCTTCTTTTCCATTTCCCATTTTTCGTATTCCAGTTGTTTTTTAGTATCTTCCGAGGTTTTTTTATGAACTGCTATTTTTGATGCAAGCTCTTTTCTTTCTTTTTCCAGTTTTATAGAGGTTTCATGGAGTTCTTTTTTCTTCTTTTCAAGCTCTTCTTCGTGAGATTTTTTTTCAAGATAGAATTGTTTTTTTACTTCTTCCAGATTTTTTTCCAATTTTTCCAGATTTTTCTGTGTGTTAAGACAATTTTCTTCAAATCTCTTTTTATCACTGTCTAATTTTCTGTAATGATCCTGTATGATTACATCTGCTTCTGCTACTATATTATTTTTTCTTTTTTCCAGTTCTTCATGTTCTTTTGCAATGAAAAATTTCTCTTTTTCCAGTTCTTCAAAATTTTTCTCCAGTTCTTTTCTCTCACATTCCAGTTTTTTTCTTTCTTCTGCTATCTGTTTCCAGCTGAATTCAAGAGCTATTTTTTGCTCTCTCATTACTGCTGTCCCCTCATCTGACAGGAGTTTTTTATCACTTTCTATAGTCAATTTGTCCTGTTCCAGAGTTTTCCTGGTTACATCCAGTTCCATTTTGAGCTGTGCAATTTCTGTTTTTTCCGAAGCAATTTTGCTTTCAAATTCTCTCTTTTGAATTTCCAGGTAATTAATCTTATCTTCCAGTTCTTTTTCTTTTACTGCAAAGTCATGTTCCTTTAATTCAAAATCTTTGCCTCTGCTGTTAACCTTTTCCTCCAATTCTCTTACTCTTATTTCCAGTATATCTCTGTCTTCTGTTAACCGGTTTATTATTTCGTCTTTTTCCTGTTTCAATTGATTTGCCAGTTCATCTTTTTCCTGTGTTGCCATGTTTAACAGGTCGTATTTTTCCTTCTCCAGGCGGTTTATTATTTCATCTTTTTCTCTATTCAGTTCATGTAATTTATCCTGAAGTTCGCCGGTTTTTCTTGTGTTTTGAAGATCCAGTAGCTGCCTTTCTTCTAAAAGCTGCTGTCTTAATGTTTCCAGGTTTCTGTTTTCTTCTGTTACCCTGTTTTTTTCCTGTTCCACGAGTTCTTTTTCTTCTCTAATTTGATTTAAGGCATCTTCAATATTTCGTTTCTGCTCACTGACGCCGGCCTGAAGCATATCTCTTTCTGCTTCCAGTTGCTTTTTATCCTGTTCCAGCTGCCTTTCTTTTTCTTCCAGGCGCTGCCTCTGTTCTTCAAGGGGTTTTTGAGCAGTTTCATAGAGGTTATTTCTTTCATCTTCCAGTTGTTCTTTTTTCTGTAAAAATTCCTTTTCATCATTTTCAATCTGCTGTTTTTTTGCTATTACATCTTTTTTTTCCTCTTCCAGTTGTTTCCAGCTTTCTTCCAGGAATTTTCTTTTTTCTTCCAGGTCATGTTCAACTCTATCGATTAGTTTCTTTTTTTCTTCTTCCAGTTCAGCAAGTTTCTCATCTAACTGTTTCCATCCTTCTTCAAGCTTATCTCTTTCTTCCTGTATATGTGCTTCCAGTTCTTTTTTGTGTGCTTCGAATGTTTGAATTTCCTGCTGTAATCTGGAAGATTGTATGTTAATCTGTTCTGCCTGTCCCTGCATATAGGACATATCCTGAGGAAGCTGCCCCGATACTCTGGAAGGCATCTGAGAAACAGGGGGGAGAACCTGTGACTTATGTTCTCTCGGTGCGAATTTTTTTTCTTCATCAAAGGCTTTTCTTCTCTCAAACCCACCTCTCTCGCTCTGGACTCTTCTGGCCTGATCTTCAGATAATATTTCACTTGCAGGTTTTAATGAAAATTTCGGTCTCTGGACATTGCCATCCCGGGGCTTGAATAGATTTCCTGACGATCTCCTGGCGAAACGTCTGGGCTGTTTCGGTTCATTCTCCTCCACCAACAGTCCTCCTCTCGTTAAGAAATAAAGGCTGGAAATAACCTTTAACACTTAGACATTTTATGTCAACTTCCTTCTATGTGCAGCATTTTATTATAAAAAATCACAGGATTTTTTGCTGTAAGATACATGGCAGATAGGAAAAATTAAGAAGGTATTAACGGTATTGATGCATATAAAGACATATCTGAACATACTGGAGTGGAATTATTTCCTACAGCAAAGCTTTTTAAATTTTTAGAAGAAGAGTAATATTTCCGTTCTAAATAAACAAAATAAACAAATTCATCTGTAAAAGGGGCTGTCCCAAAAGTCAAAAAACTTTAGGGCAGCCTCTTTACATTTTTGATATAAATGTACTACAATAGAGCTTATGAAACAGCGTAAAAAAGATAGGTAGTCCTAAAGAGATAGTGGTAAATATAATATCTACCCATAAACCAACGTATCATTATAATGATGTATAAACATCCATATGGCTCCTATTTTTCTGTTTATTATATCATATCACTACTTCTTTAGGACTACCAAATAATCTATAGTTAGTTTCATAACTATCCATAAATAACAACATCGTAATGGGTAAAGCGTAATGCGTGATGCGCAGGGATTCGTATCACGCATTGCCCATAACCCATCACGAATCACCAATTATATGTTCATTCCTATATGTTCTGCTACCGTATATATGTCTTTATCGCCTCTTCCTGATAGATTTATTACCATAATTTCATTTTTCTTCATTGTTTCTGATATTTTCATACCTTCCGCTATGGCATGGGAGCTTTCCAGGGCCGGAATAATTCCCTCTTTTTCACTTAAAAACCTGAATGCATTCAGTGCTTCTCTGTCGGAAACAGAGCGATAACTGACACGTCCCGTATCTTTCAGGTAACTGTGTTCAGGGCCTATGCCCGGATAGTCCAGACCTGCAGAAATAGAGTAGGATTCCATAACCTGTCCGTCAGAGTCAGATAATAAATAACTCCTTGAACCATGCAATATCCCCGGTTTCCCCAGGGTAAGTGTCGCAGCATGACAGCCCGGTTCCAGTGATGTTCCCCCGCCTTCTGCGCCTATTAATCTGACACTTTTATCCTGAATAAACTCGTGAAAGATTCCCATGGCATTGCTGCCTCCTCCCACACATGCCACTATATAATCGGGAAGATTTTCGCCAGCTTTCATTAGCTGTTCTCTTACTTCCTGTCCTATAATGGATTGAAAGTCTCTTACCATGAGAGGATAGGGGTGAGGGCCTACGGCAGACCCTATGAGATAATAGGTGTTCTCTACATGTTCAACAAGATCCATTATTGCCTCGTCTACGGCATCTTTAAGTCCTTTTCCTCCTGACTTTACGGCTTTAACTTCCGCTCCCAGCAGTTTCATGCGAAATACATTCATTTTCTGGCGTTCTATGTCTTCTTCCCCCATATATATGACACATTCCATGCCAAACCTTGCAGCCACTGTGGCTGTAGCCACTCCATGCTGGCCTGCACCTGTTTCCGCAATAATCCTTTTTTTACCCATCCTTCTGGCAAGCAGTATCTGTCCGAGAGTATTATTGATTTTATGTGCTCCCGTGTGATTGAGATCCTCTCTTTTCAGATAAATCCTCCCCTGTCCCAGGATTTTGCTTGAAACTTCTGCAAAATAAAGAGGTGTGGGACGGCCGCTGTAATTGTGATATAAATCTGTCAGTTCTTTCCTGAATGCCGGATCATTCTTACAGTTCTCATAGGCTTCTGATATCTCTTCCAGGGGCGCCATCAGAGAGTCAGGAACAAACCTCCCTCCGTACGAACCGAAATACCATTGTTTTGTGTCTTTCATGTTATACAACTCCTTCTAAAAAAATATTAACGATATCGAGAGGAGCTTTAATGAAAGGAATTTATACAAAATAAAAAGATCAGACTTCCTAAAAAGTCTGATCTCTTTATAACCAGAACTACTTTAGCTCGTCTCTGCTCGTCTCTTCTATATTAAATTTCTCGACTCAACTCTATAACTGACAGGCGTGGCCGCTCCGGTCACAACCAGATTGAAAATTAACAGCCAGTGAAGCATAATACTTCATCTTTTTTATATAAAATATCTAATCTTTGCCGCTTCTTATAATACCGTGTTTGGTGTGTATTTCCGATTTGCCGCGGATCTTTATTGCAGACGTATATTCTGTGAACTGGAATAACATGACTTCACCGTTATCCAGTTTTTCCGTGTGATGAAATTTTGTATCTTTACCGCGGGTGAGGCCTATAATATTGACACCATCCTCTAATGCCCTGACTGCTACATAATCGCTGCCGCTTTCTACATTGCTATCGGTATGTGACATATTAATCCTTTCAATCTGTAACCAAAATTGATTTTATAATTATAATGGTATTTATATTTGCTGTCAAGAACAGATTGTTGCCGGATGTTACTCCCTGTTATTTTGCTCCATGTTTACAAATAATAAGACCATAAAGAACGGTAAAAATTTTTTGAAATTCATATAAATAACCTTCTGTGGAAAATTTTTGACCCTTTTTATGAAATTCCCTGTTAGAATAAAATTGAAAGGAGTTGATCCTGTGGAATAAAGAAATTTCAGAATATGAAGTAACTAAATCTCCGGCATATAAAAGAAGAACTGTTCTCTATATATTTCTGGATATTCTTATTATTGGCATCATAAGTTATTTCATGCTTCCCTGGTCGGCAGGTATTCATGATAGTATGTACGGCCCTCTTATGAACCAGCAGTGGGAATGGAACTGCAGACGTAATATTCAGGCCGTGGCAGAATCTCTTGAGAAATATAAAGAGGAAAACGGTAAGTATCCTGTAGATTTAAAATGTCTGGAAGATAATTATATAAAAAATCTTCCTCTATGCCCTCACAGTAACAGGGGATATGGTTATATCTGTTCACAGAAAGCAGATAATTTCACCCTTTACTGTTCCGTTCCCGGAAGTCATCCCGATAAAATGTCACGATCTGACATGGAAAAACTGGAAAAAGCTAAAAAAGAATGTTATCCTCAGTATTCACCGTCGAGCGGAATTATCAGTAACTGGGAAAATATGTAATGAGGTATATTACGATGAAATATGTTCTTTCTTTATCATTTATGTTGTTTCTCGCATCTCCGGCCTTTGCCTGAATGCCCTCTCCCGGTGAGAGGTTCTCTCACGCTTTCCCTTTTATATTTCCATGGGCAATATTGCTGGCTATATATGTTATATGGGAACTTATTACTCTCTATCATATAAAAAATCATGTGTCTCCTGTGGAAAGTGAAGTTATAATTTCAAGATTGGATGCAGTAAAAAGCTCTTTTTATACAGTCATAAAAATATTATTTACTGTCATTGCCGGTCTTGCCTTACTGGCATTTACTTTTACTTCTCCATTCCTGGCTATTCCCGTATTTATTTTTCTTATTGTTATAGTAAAGTCTGTGAAAAAGAATTTGACCTTATGGTCTCTTATAAAAATGCTTGCCCTTTTCTTATTGTATTTTATGTGTTCTGTGCCTTTTTTATTTATTTTTGGGAACTTATTTCCTTTTATTCTCGTTCTTCTTTTCGCCACAATAGTTTTTATAAAAGCTATTATATTTATATTTAAAATGCCTTCAATATCTTTTTATTCCCTGAAGGGAAGATATATTATTATGCATATATTGATACTTATTCTTATGGCAGTAAGTTATCATATGTCCGTTAATTATATTGGCTGATAATTTAAATGTATAGGAATTTTCATTCCGGTTAAACTATCATATGGTTGAGAGTTGAGAGTTGAGAGTTTATGGTTGATTCAACTCTCAACCTTCAACCCTCAACTTTAAACAATTCGCCCGCAGGGCGTTAAGTTCAATCTATTATAACTCTTTTGAACTTGCCTCCTGATGGTATTATA
>JBEHWP010000200.1:0-9210 GCA_040217665.1 Vulcanimicrobiota bacterium | reverse complement strand
TCGACCCCTCAGACAGATGTATTTGCACTTGGTGTCATACTGTTTCAGATGGTCACAAAATACGACCCTTCTCTGAAACCTCTCACATTCCCGTCTATGAGATCCCTGAACGATAATATTTCAAAGGAACTGGAAGTAATAGTAAAAAGAGCCATAGAACTGAATCCTCTGAAGAGATATATAAGTGTACAGGAATTTAAAGAAACACTCGCAAAATATGCAAATATGTCCATTGAAGATGAAAAACCACAGAAAAATCCGAATAAATGGGCAGTAAGAAGCAAGAAACTTGCCTGTATTGCCGGTGTAATCCCTTTTGTAATAATTCTGTTAAATATAGCAAATGCAAATTTAATAATGAAGCATGAGACAGCAGTTAAAATAGTCTCTACAGCAATATGGACTTTACTCATAATTATGTTTTTATGCCCTGTAGCAGGTATAATTACCGGCATAATAGCTTCAAGGAAAGCAGCAAAAGATATATACTGTGAACCGGCAGGTAACGGTATCGGATGTAATGTAATTGTTATTATTGTATTCATAATGCTCTCCTGTATACTTGTTCCCAATTACCTGAAAGCAAAAGTAAGCGGAGAGCTCTGCGGATGTGAGATTAATATAAAAAATATTGCTACGGCACTGGAACTCTATGCAGAAGATAACAACAATAAATATCCTGCCGACCTGAACATACTCGTAAAAGAAAAGGAAGGGGGACCATATATAAAAACAATACCTGTCTGCCCTGCCGGTTCCGGTGATAATGTCCTCTTAATATCCAGGCGGACTTATTCCGCTTATGAATATAAGATATCACATAATGGTAATAATTTTACCATATGGTGTGTAAATTATCATGGGTCCGCCGGCACGGCAGAAGGTTATCCTCAGTATAGTTCCGGACAGGGATTGATCCCGAACAGGGATTGGTAATCAGATAAATCTTTTGCGTCGGGGAAAACTCAGTTGATCCTCAAAACCGTGATATAATATTTCTGGAGGTGAAAAGAGATGACTCTGGAAACAGGGACGGTTCTCAATAACATATACAGAGTATTGAAACTCCCGGGTAAAGGCTCTATGGGCAATGTTTATCTTGTGGAAAGAATTGAAGATGACAGGAAATTTGTCGTAAAGGAACTTATGTTTTCAAAAGATGCAATTTTAAATTATGATGATGGCCTGGAAATTTTTAAAAGAGAAGCGGAATTTATGGCAAAATTTGACCACCCGGGGATTCCGAAGATGTACGGAGTTTTTTCTCAAAACGGTAAAGAATACTTCACTATGGACTATATAGAAGGGAAAACACTTGAGGAAATTATAACCTCATCATGGAAACCGGTAGAAAAAAATAAAGCCATAACCTGGACCATTCAAATTGCAGAAATTATCGATTATATTCATAATTCCTTTCAGAAGCCATTAGTATACAGAGACCTGAAACCTTCAAATATCATTATAAAACCTGACGGGAAACCTGTCCTTGTAGATTTCGGCATTGCCCGCTATTACAATCCTGACAAAAATTCCGATACCTTTAACTATGGCACTCCGGGCTATGCAGCGCCGGAACAGTATAAAGGGAAAGAACAATCCACACCTCAGAGTGATATCTTCGGCCTGGGAGTCATATTGTTTCAAATGCTTACAAAATATGACCCGTCACTTAAGCCGCTGCAGTTTCCATCTATGAAATCAAAGGCAGATGCTGGACTATGTATGTGTGAGTCAAATATAAAAGACCTGGCGACAGCTGTGGAGATTTATTCCTCAAAAAACGGTGGTCTCTATCCTTCTACACTCTCAAGACTTCTCGAAAAATATAACAATAAATTCTTTTTTCGGGATGACACCTATTTACCTATCTGATTTCTTGAGACAATCTCTGGATTTCTTCTATAGTTAAATCAGTTAAATCTGCTATTTTCTCTTATATTTTCTGTTTTTCCTTATTTTCTCTTAATTTTCTTATATCTTCATCCCACTTTTCCTTTCCTTCATCCAGCCATTTTTTCATTTCCGGCCATGTCATTTCAATTGTTTTCTTACTGAGTTCTTTTTTTATCTTTTTTAATTCTTTCATAGTTTTATCTTCTTTCATAATACATCACCTCCATAGGCGTAATTATATCAATTGCTTTATAGTTATTCTGTATATTAATACCATTTATCCTGGATTTACGATTAAGATTAGCCAGATGCCTGCAGTTCCAGCTAATAAGTGCATCAAGGTTATAAATACTGGCAGTTGCTACATGCATGGCATCGGTATGAGAGCTGCGCGGAAGTGTATGAGTCTTAATATATTTATCTGCAAGTTTGTATGCTTCAGACGTTACTTCCAACTCAACCGGTTTATATGCGCAGATCAACTTCAGCAATTGATTTCTTTTAAAATCTTCCGTATTATTTATTTCTTGATAAACGAATCTTGATATATAAATATCATAATTACCTTTTCGGACTACCTGTAAGAATTCTCTGGTAGCCTCCATCTTACATTGTATATCCTCTGAATAATAATAACTCCATATGGAAGTTTCCAGATATAACTTTAATTTTTTCATAACAGGTTCTCCTTAAATTATATTATATCATAAAATTACTATACATGACCTTCTCCCGAAAAACACATGATATAATATGTCAGGAGGTGAAAAGATATGACACTGAAAACAGGGACAGTTCTCAATAATATCTACAGAGTAGTGAAACTCCTGGGTAAAGGCTCTATGGGGAATGTTTATCTTGTGGAAAGGATTGAATACGATAAAAAATTCGTCGTAAAGGAACTGAATTTTTCACAGGGTTCAGGACTTAATCAGGATGATGCAAAAGAAATATTCAGAAGAGAAGCGGAATTTATGGAAAATTTTGACCATCCTGGACTTCCGAAGACGTACGGAGTTTTTTCTCAGAACGGTAAAGAATATCTCACCATGGATTATATAGAAGGTAAGACACTGGAGGAAATTATAAATACTTCAAAAAAGGCGGTAGAAAAAAATAAAGCCATAACATGGACCATTCAAATAGCAGAGATCATCGATTACCTCCATAATTCCTTTCAAAAACCTTTAGTTTACAGAGACTTAAAACCTTCAAATATCATTATAAAACCTGACGGAGAACCGGTTCTTGTAGATTTCGGCATTGCCCGTTACTATAATCCCGATAAGAGTTCCGATACCTTTAATTATGGGACTCCCGGCTATGCCGCTCCGGAACAGTATAAAGGGAAAGGCCAGTCCACGCCTCAGAGCGACATATTCGGCCTGGGAGCCATATTGTTTCAGATGCTTACAGGATATGATCCTTCATTAAAACCTCTCCAATTTCCTTCTATGAAGAGTTTAAATTCAGATATAAGCGAAGAACTTGAAAGTACAGTCTTTAAAGCAATACAGTTAGATCCGATGAACAGATATATAAGTATGAGGGAATTCAAAGAAATACTTCAGAAATATCTTAAAAATACGGAAGAAAAACATATTATATGGACAGAGGAACACATAGAAAGACCGGACATTGCAAAAATCGCAGGAAGTCTCATAAAAGTGCCGGCAGCCATAATGGTGCTG
The DNA here is from genome assembly GCA_040217665.1 of Vulcanimicrobiota bacterium. Taxonomy (GTDB): domain Bacteria; phylum Vulcanimicrobiota; class SpSt-956; order SpSt-956; family JAKJGF01; genus CALARM01. The sequence goes on along the minus strand of JBEHWP010000200.1, from coordinate 5,623 downwards.
TCAGGACTGGCCTTTTTATTCTTCACTATTTTAATGATATTAATACCAGATCCATATGATTGGGGCAGCAGCAGTGCTGTTATATTTAATACTATAGCGATTACATTCATAATTTCAACAGTCACAACTTCTATAATATCATTCTTTATCTCTTTGACAGAGAAAATAACAGAAAAAAATGCAGGTACCAGGTCTTCATCAATATCAGGACGGACCGGTTCAACACTGATACAGTTAATAGCAAAAAGAGGAGAAAATTTCATAAAAATACCGGTAATTATAATGTTTTTATCACTATTATCCTTACTATTATTCTTATTAATATCAGATGTGCAACATAGTCATATTACCGTTTATATATTTGACACTATTACAGTTATTACATTCATGCTCTCGGCAATAACCACTTTCATAACATTAATATTTACCTTTATAGCAGAGAAAATAACAGGGCAAAACAGAGCAGATAATTCCGTTTCAAAATGGGACAGATCATGCAGGTTATTGAAAATAACAACAATAATATTATTCTGGTTATATATTTTCTCAGTAATTATGATCTACAGATACTACTCTTCTATTAAAGAAATTCAGATAGCAGCAGCCATCATTTTTTTACTAACTATTTTATGCTCGGTTTTATGGTTTATTCTTCTCTTTAAAAGAGGGGGAGATATTCTGGAAATATACGGAACTATGGCGGTTAAAATTATTGATTACAGCCTGTCTGCATCTATCATTATGTTCATAGTGTTTTCCATCCTATTCCTTCCGAAGTTTTTTGCAGTACGGGCAAGCGGCCATCTTATTTTCTGTGAGAATAATATAAAAAATCTGGCAACAGCTCTGGAAATGTATGCAACGGATAACAACGGCCTCTATCCTGACGGCTTTTATAAATTAGCTGAACTCCCTGATAATAAAAAGCCTTATATAAATAAAATTCCTGATTGTCTGAGAAGCAGGAAAATTTACGATAAAAAACATCTTACTTCTTATGAATACACTGTTTCAGAAGATTTTAAAAATTTTACTGCATGGTGCATCCAATTTCATCAGGATGCCGGTATACCTGCAGGATATCCTCAGTACAATCCATATCAGGGATTGATAATCAAATAATTTTTCAGCACAAATGAAATGAGGTAATGGGTAATGCGGGAGGAAGACTGTTATTATATACTTATGCTCAGGTAGTTTTATAGCAATACAGATTATTAAGTGAATAGTGAGTATGCCACAAACTCACTATTCACTTAATAATTTGCAATGGACACCGGCTTACCTCTTTCAGTAATTATCGTGCATTATAATATTTATACCACGGCACCAGTATAATCTCTATTGATTCATAACTCCACCTACGAAGATATCGACTGACTGGCTTTTAAAGCCATTATTCTTTTGTTGCGCATCAGTAAGTTCACATCCCGTAGCACCATATGTATAACGATCGAAACCATCAGGTCTCTGATCTTTATAAACTACATTGGGTTCGTTTTCTTTAGGATAGGGATCATAAATATATTCTCTGCCATCTTTATCTTTGCCCACTGTCACATAGTGATGAGGAGCGCCGCTACCAGAGGGATCAATATTCATCACTCGACTCTCTCCAGGTTTTAAATCTGAAATCATTTTTTGACCTCTTTCAGGATCTGTAAAAGTTCTGGCATCATTTGGCTCTTTCACTACAGTACCATCTTTGTTGGTATTTTTTTCACCGGCTTTATAATCCTTATTTGCCTGATCTTTATCCACTAAACCGGTCTGCTTCTGTAATTCTAATAACTGATCATTTGTAAGATCCCCGCCTTTTCCTCCGGCAGATCGATACATCATATCCTGAAGGAGATGCATATCCTCTACTGTTCCTTCACCCTTGAGCATCTTATGATTGATCTCTTCAAGTTTTGCCTGATCTTCTTTTGTAAGGTTCTTACCATTTGCATATAAATTGTCACATACTTTTGCCACTGACTCAGGGCCCTTCATAACTGATCCGGCAAGAAGTGCCGACGGGTCACAGCGATGTTCATCAGATTTGGTATCAGTGTTATCATCTACCTGGTGTAAAGCATTCAAAGCTGCAGGGCCATCCCATTTGCCGTTTTTAAAAAGAGGTGTTTGTGAAATTTCAGGGTTACAGGTTTGAGTTTTATGGTCAAGATAGGGATCATTGGAATAATGGCCTTCATAACTGGCATCTTCCGCTTCTTTTTTCTCTTTAGCTGCCCCTCCGCCATTGGCAGGCCCTCCTGTCAGCTGTTTTGCCGCTTTCGACTGAATTCCTACAAAAGATTGTGAACCAACAGGATCTCTGGCCGGTGGTTTCGGCTGATTTTGTGAAGAAAACTGTTCAACTGCTTCCGCCTTTGTTTCTGGTTGTGGTTTTGCCCCGGCAACATCTTTGTTTTCAGGCTGATTAACAGATTTAGCATTATCTGCTGCCTGTGTTTTTGTCTGACCTGCTTTTGTATTACCTGCTGTATTATACGAACTGCTACCAATAGTAGAAATACTCATAATATAACATCTCCTTTCTCTAAATTATAATTAATATAAAGTACCCTCTCAATATCTCGGAGCAAAGTGATTAATAGATTTTATTTTCACACAATCAGGTAAAAACGGGAATAAAATTTCCCATGTTTTTCTAACCCACATATATTACTGGTTTTTCAAGCTGAACTGCTCCGCGTAACGTTAACTAAACAGTGTTTTCCAATCATACAAATTACTGATTAATCTTCTCTTAATTTTATTATTGTAGCATTTCTCTTTGCAAAATACAATATTGCCCGAATAAACTTCTTATGAATAACTAACATTATCTAAAGTTCACATCATATTTCCGGAAGCATTATCGTAGTATAACGTCTTTTCTTTACCTCTTCTTCCCTTGCAATAAGTGACATTATAACAGTAAACAGGCCCAGTCAGAAGAGAAATACCCTTTAAAGACCCAGCACACTTCATCATTATCATATAAAACTGTATTTTTTCCATTACCCTCTTACGACAAACATATGATATAATATTTTGAGAGGTAAAAAATATGACACTGAAAACAGGGACTGTTCTCAATGACATCTACAGAGTGGTAAGACTGCTCGGAAAAGGATCTATGGGAAATGTTTATCTTGTGGAAAGAATTAACTACGATAAAAAATTTGTCGTAAAGGAACTGAATTTTTCACAGGAAGCAGGTCTTGATATTTCCACTGCAAAAGAGATATTCCACAGAGAAGCGGAATTTATGGCTAAAATCAACCATCCGGGAGTTCCGAAGATGTACGGTGTTTTTCCTCAGAACGGTAAAGATTATCTTACTATGGACTATATAGAGGGAAAAACTCTTGAAGAGATTATAAACACTTCAGAAGGGCCGATAAGTAAAGAAAATGCCATAAAATGGACTGCAGAGATTGCAGATATTCTGAATTATCTCCATAATTCTTTTCATCAGCCCATAGTCTACAGAGACTTAAAACCGTCAAATATTATTATAAAACCTGACGGGAACCCTGTTCTTGTTGATTTCGGCATTGCCCGGTACTATAACCCCGATAAAGAACAGGATACCTTTAACTATGGCTCTCCAGGCTACGCGGCACCGGAACAGTATAAAGGGAAAGGGAGATCGACCCCTCAGACAGATGTATTTGCACTGGGTGTCATACTGTTTCAGATGCTTACAGGATATGATCCGTCACTTAAACCACTCACGTTCCCGTCTATGAAATCCATTAACCCTGCTATACCGGAGAAACTGGAACTGATAGTAAAAAGAGCCATAGAACTGGATCCGCTGAAGAGATATATAAGTGTTCAGGAATTTAAAGAAACACTCGCAAAATATGCAAATATGTCCATTGAAGATGAAAAACCGCAGAAAAATCCGAATAAATTGGCGGCAATAAGCAAGAAACTTACTTATATTACCCTTGCAATACCTTTTATAATTCCTTTTATAATTATAATAGTAGGTTTTATAGCAGGAATGGCAGAGGCAGGTAATAATGAAACAATCGGCAACATAATCTATATCCTGATAGAGCTTTTAGTTACAGCTATGTTTTTATGCCCTGTGGCAGGCCTGATTACGGGAATAATTGCTTCCTGGAAGGCGGCAAAAGATATAACCTGTGAACCGGCAGGCGAAGCTATCGGATGCAATGCACTTCTTATGAGCGGATTAATATTATTTGCTTTTATACTTGTTCCAAATTTTATGAAAGCAAGAGTGACCGGACAACTCAGTGGATGTGAGAGCAATATAAAAAATATTGCTACTGCTCTTGAGATGTATGGAAAAGATAACAATAATACATATCCTGATGACCTGACTGACCTCACACGTTCAATTGAAGGCGGAGGGTATATGAAAACAATTCCTGTATGTCCTTCCACTCCCCGTGGCCTTTCCGCCTTAATTCAAGGGACAGATTCTTCTGCCTATAAATATAAGACATCAAGTAATCTTAATAATTTTACCATATGGTGTACAGTTGGTCATCCGGGCTGCGGTATGGAACCTGGCTATCCTCAGTATAGTCCCGGACAGGGATTAATAATCAAATAAATCTTTTCGTGCCGGCAAACCACTTTATATCAGGAGTTACGCAAAAAAGTAATCCCGTCATAGACATAGAAACGGGATTAAACGCGTCACGAAGTAATTAATTTCTAATAAGTTATGAACCTGAAATATGATATAATATAAAAAAACATACATCTCATCAGGAAGGGGTTTATATACAGGGGAATGAATAAAAATCTCATACTGTTTATTATGTGTATCCCGTCATTCATTTCACCCTTTATGGCATCATCAGTAAACATAGCCCTTCCTGCAATTCAGAAGGAATTTTCCACAGACGCAGTAACCCTGAGCTGGGTCGGCACAGCATATCTCCTTGCCATAGCGGTATTTCTCCTCCCATGCGGCAAGCTTTCCGACATATACGGAAGAAAAAAACTTTTCAATCTCGGCAATATCTTATTTGCCATTGCATCGATTATTATAGCATGGTCAAATTCCATCGATATGCTTATAATGCTGAGAATCCTTCAGGGTGCGGGAAGCGCTATGGGATCAACTACAGGCATGGCAATTCTCACTTCAATATTTCCGCCGAAAGAAAGAGGCTATGCCATAGGCGTTTATGTGGCATCAGTTTATACGGGCAGTTCAGTCGGCCCTTTTGCGGGAGGACTTATTACCAGTTATTTTTCCTGGAGGGCTATATTTTTAATTAACGGCATTCTCTGGATAATTCCAATATACCTTACAGTAAAATATTTCAAACAGGAATGGGCCGATGCACGGGGAGAAACATTCGATATTACAGGAAGTCTCATATACGGAATTTCCGTTACGGCAATCGTATACGGCTCTTCCCTGCTGCCGTCAAAAGAGGCTTTCTATATAATAATTTCCGGCATGGCAGGGCTTGTATTATTTATAAAACATCAAATGTCGGTAAAAAATCCTGTTTTCGAAGTCAAAATTTTCAGGCAGAACAGAATCTTTACCTTTTCAAGTCTGGCAGCTTTTATAAATTACGGAGCCACCTTTGCCATTACCTTTCTCTTAAGTCTATATCTCCAGTATATAAAA
>JBEHWP010000199.1:0-9215 GCA_040217665.1 Vulcanimicrobiota bacterium | reverse complement strand
GTGACGATGAACTCGGATTATAATAATATTCAGCTATTGAACGACAAGTCCCCTATCTGGTAATCCCATAAATCCTGAAAATTCCGGTCAAAAGTCGAAAGAATATTTTTTTAAATTTTTTTCTATGAGCAAGAGAAATTTTCTTTCTTTTTCTCTATCAACAGGAGGAAGAGATTTCTTAATTATAGTCTCAGAAGATGGAGATTTATCTTCTATGATAAAAGAGGTATATTTCTTACAGGTTTCGAATAGCTTGTTTATTACTAAAGTATCTTTCATGATTAATTACCTCTGACGGCTCTATTGAACCGGTATAATAAAACAGATAAATATTCTATAATTCTTCTCCATATCCTTGTTATATAAAAAAAACTCTTGAATTTTATTTTTTTTTATGATATAATCGTTCAGTTTATAGAAAAATCACGAATGTTGGAAGGTGAATTAGATGCCAAATACTAAGTCTGCTATAAAGAGAAATCGCGTTGAAAAAAGAAAAAGACTCAGAAATAAAATGATAATTTCTTCTATGAAGACTGTATGTAAAAATGCTCTTGATCTTCTGGAAACTAAAAATAAGGAAGAAGCTCTCAAAGCAATAAAAATTGCAGAAGGCGAACTGGATAGAGCAGTATGTAAAGGTAAAATACACAGGAATAAAGCAGCCAGAAAAAAATCAAGACTTATGAAGAAGTTAAATTCTATAGAATAGAATAAAAAAATAACATAACCAGGCAATTGTGGACGTAAATTTTGTGTAAACATCTGTGGAAAATTTCTTCCCTGATAATTTTACGCAAAATGTTTTATTTTTCATATTTTTGCCTGGTTTTATTTTTTATATGATGCTTTTAGAGATTTCACAGGCCAGTTTTACATTTTCCTCCAGCAGTATAAGATTGGCTCTCTGGCTTTTCCCTGCTGTATTCAGGTTTAATTCCTGTAATAGAAAAGGTGTTACTTTATTTCCTGTAATTTTATTATCAATAGCTTTGTTAAGAGCTTTTCTGTAGGCTTCTGTAAATTCCTGTTCTGAAAGACAGTATTCGTCTTTTAACGGATTTACTACAAGAATACCTCCTTTTATAGAAAGTTCCTCTTTTGCCTTTATTATTTTTACTATATCATTTACTGTAAGGGCATTTATAGTTACCGGATATTTACTTCTCCCCAGAAAAAAATGAGGACAGAAGTCAGTTTTATATCCTAGTACAGGAACACTTTGAGTTTCGAGATATTCAAGGGTAAGTTTTAAGTCTATAATTGATTTTGGTCCTGCCGATACCACTACTGTGCCGGTGTGAGATAGTTCCTGGAGATCTGCCGAAATATCAAGGCTGTGTTCTCCTCCTGTATGGACACCTCCTATGCCGCCTGTGGCAAATACTTTTATTCCTGCTTTTTCTGCAATAAAACTTGTGGCTGCAACAGTTGTCCCTCCTGAACCTTCCTGTGCTATTACCAGCGGTATGTCTCTTTTACTTATTTTAAACAGACCCTGGTCTGTAGCAAGTTTTTCTATATCCCGTCTGTTCAGTCCTACTTTTATCTTGCCATTTATAACAGCTATTGTAGCAGGAGTGACACCGAGACTTTCCGCCAGTTCTTCAAGTATTTCCGCAAGTTCCAGATTTACCGGAAAGGGAAGACCCTGGGCAATTACACTGGATTCCAGAGCAATTACAGGCTTTTTATTATCCAGAGCTTCTCTGACCTTATCCGAATATATTATATGAGAAGACATAATTTTTCACCTTCCTTTAAACAAGAGTTTTTCTCAGAAGCATTCTGCTTTCAAGCTCTCTGTATATAGCTTCAAGTTTGGCAGGTGTTAAATCATGGCTTACCGCTTCTCTTGACGAAAGGGTAATAGTGGCAGTTGCAACACCTGAAGCAATTGCAGAAGCTTCTGACTGTCCTTTCATAAGTCCGTATATGAGTCCTCCTACAAGAGCATCTCCTGCACCTATTGCATCTACTACCAGTGTTGCCACAGATGGTATGAAACCTTTCTGATTGGCAGTCGCAAGATATACCCCTTCCGGTCCAAGGGTTATTACTACCATTTTTACTCCTTTCTTGAGTAAAATTTCTCCTGCATGCCTTACTCCTTCCATATCGTCAATAGATATGTCTACAAGCATTTCCGCTTCATCTTTGTTAGGAGTTATAATATCTATTTTATCAAGTAAATCCTTTACATAATCGCTTTTACTTACAGATACAGGTTCCACGCAGAGAGGAATTTCGTATTTCTGACACATGTCAATCACAGCTTCAATGGTTTTTCTCGGTATACTTACATCTATTACAACAATAGCAGATTCTTGAAATATATGTTCTTTTGATTTTATATATTCGGGGGTTATGAGATCCAGTATAACCATATCGGAAATTGCTGTTTCAAGGTCACTTTTTTTATTTAATACTGCCATAAATATACTTGAACGATGTTCTTTAGAACATATAACGTCTGACATGTTGACTCCGCTCTCTTCTGTCCGTTTTTTTATGAGTATGCCATATTCGTCTTCTCCTATAGCAGTCAGAAGAGTTGTATTTACCTGTAATCTTCCGAGATTCTCCGCAATATTTCTTGCCACACCTCCCACACTCAGTTCTATTGTACCGGGATTTGATGTGTGAGGTATGAGAACCCCTCTGGAGCGGCCTTTAATATCCACATTTGAACCGCCTATTATAAGTACTGTTTTTTTATCCTGTTTTATAAACATTTTATATATGCCCCTCTCTTTTTTATTAATTTATATTGGAATCGTGACGCGTCACAGGTGAGCGTGACGCGAGGACAGGTTTTCTTTTGTTGCTCCTGGATTCAGTCATGGTTAGTTGTAAAAAGTAATGTATAACATTATAGTAAATGGTGAAAAGTGATAATAATATCAGTGAATATGCTCTCTGATTACTGTTTATCAGGTCTGTAAAGTCCGGATTCATTTACTCCGAGTAGGCCTGCATCATAACTGCGTTTATCTACGGGAGAAAGAATTTTTACTATTGCTTCAGGCATAATCGGATAATGTCTTGATTTCTCAAGCTTATCTATAACAGGTTCTATACTGTTATCATCAGTCATCCAGTTTATTTTATCAAACTGTTGGAGGGATAAAAGACCGGAATAGCCCCTCAGGGTTTTTTCCGCGTCAACATTGTAATAAAATTCAAAATAAGATAGAACCAGTTCTCTGAGGTTTTTAAACACCGGTTCTCTAAAACGTATGCCAACGAAATTGGATTTCGCAACAGCACCCATAAGCCCGTCTTTTTTATATATGGCAATAACATGATCATCATCTCTGAAAGCAGTCATTTCCATGATGACAGGAGGATAACCCAGTCTCCTGAGGGCAGCTGCCGCAAAAAATGCTCCGTCAACACAGTGAGCTTTCCTGTCTTTCAGAACACTTCTGGGAGAACGGTAAAAATGATCATCACTGTAAGAAGTGCTGTCAATAAATTCCTGTATAAGATATGGACTTTTCAGTTTATCAAGTATGAGTAATTCGTCGTATGTCCAGGGATTATTATTTGAACCAGTCATAGTTGTCTCCTTAAATCGTGATGCGTAAAGCGTAATGCGTATTTTTACCGGTTAATACGCATCACGCATCACCCATCACGCATCACCCATTAAAAATTACCGATGTGAGATAGTCGCTGGCATTTGCTCTGAAGTTCTCTTCCATCAGATTTTTGTAATATCGTGCCATATGTCCATGTTCTTCCTTCGGAAAATCACTGTAATGTATGGCCATATCAATTATTTTATCTATATTTCTATCATAGAAATCTATCATTTTATCTTCCAGACCTTTGAAGTTTTCTTCGCAGTATTCCTGGAACTTATCAATCTGGAAGTATTCTTTGCTCATTTCAGCACAGAATTCATACTTCTTTAACTGTGATACCTTCGGGTCATTAAGAATCTTTTGATATCGTTTCTGTTCCATATCAACCCTTAAATCTACTTCTGTTACGGCACAGAAAGTGCTCCATTTTACGAGGGCACATATAAGCCACGGGAAGTGGGCATGGAGAGACGTAAAGAAACTGTCAGGACATGCATTTGCGTAATCTATTGGATGAATGACTCCTTCTTTTATGAGACATTCGAAAGAATTATAGGTCCATCTGTGATAGGAATTGATATGAAGTACATAATTCTTAAGTCTTTCAAAAACATCTTTATCGATTTTGATTTTTTCTTCACTGTAATGCTGATGGATCGGTGCTTCAGGTTGATATCTCATAGGCAGCACCTGAGGTCCTATGGCCATACATCTTATGAATATATCATAATTTTCAATGGCTTCCTGTATATGAAATACCTTTCCTCCTGTTTCGTCATATTTCTCATATAATTCTTCGAGACTATTTACTTTATAAACATCGCTGCCTCCGCCTCCGAAACCTTTCTTTAAATAAAGGGGGAATTTATTGTTAAAATATTTTTCTACTGCTTCTTTAATATAATTTCCGCCTTCATAAAATGCAGCTCTTATTTCTCTTATTTTTCCATCTATCTGTCTGGAACGTTTCATTTTAGCATTGAATTTATCCCAGTCAACATAACTTCTATCGGGATCAAAACCGAATTTGGTGTTTGCAATAATCTGTTCCTGTTCTGCCTGCCACCAGTACTGTCTGATCTGGTCGTCTGTATAGGGGTTAAATTGAGGTAATAGCACTGTAACAGGATGACGATCATGGGGATGCATACCTTTTATAAGTACATCATAACAGTTCTGTTTATCAAGATTTGAATTGGTCTGACTGTTATTGGCAAATTTTATCCCTGAATTCATAGCTGTATGGGCCATACATTTATAGTATCCGTTCCAGTGGGAACATCTGTCTATTATAAAATTTGCTTCTTCTTTTATATCTGTGCCGCACAGATGAGGTTTTGCCATAAGTTTGCCCAGTTCTACTTTGTACTCCTGTCCTTTATAGCGTATAACAGGGTCTACATAGTTCATAAATGCAGTGAGAGTTTCCCACATATCCCAGTCTATGAACATCATTGTTTTGATTTTTTTGGTAATCATTAATAACTTCCTTCCTTGTTAATTGTGATACGTAACACGTGACACGTGATGCGAGTGATACTTTTCGTGCTAGAAAATGTGATAATTCTAATTCCAGCTCATTTTGTATATAGTATGAATTTATATAGAAAACCTACATAAACCCTTAACTCTCACTACTAACAGGATAATAGTTAAGAGGGTAGCCTTACTATAATAGGCGTGATTATCGCTCCATATTCGGGCTATATAAGCAAAATATGAAGGATTGGCTCTGGCTTCTATAAATAGATATTTCCTTGAGAGAACTTCTCTTAACGATATTACTTAATCTATTTACATAAGCAAAGTTTTTTAATGAAAATTATTTTAACATTTTTTTATAGAAATTTCTACTGTATTTCTCTCTTTTTTCTATAAAACGTGTAACCAGTAGATATCCATAATGATTAAGATGGGTGCCATTGCGAGGAGTGATAGAGACGAAGCAATTTTGTAGCGTTATCTTCTACCAGTGGGATTATTTCGCTTTGCTTGCAAAGACTGGTTTCTCAGTATTTTTTGCGTAAGTCCTGTTATAATTCAAGAATAGGGGATGGGTGAATAGTAAATAGCGGGTAATGTCCTGTTCTTTTCACTTTTCACTTTTCACTTTTCACTCTAAAAAATAAAGGAAAACTCTTAAATATAGAGAATAATTTTCGAATGTACACTAAAGATAGGTACAATAAAGAAAGGTAGCGATTTGTTAATGATAAAAAAGATACATATGGTAGGCATTGGCGGTATAGGTATGAGTGCCATTGCAAGGTGTTTGTTAGACAGAGGGTATGAAGTGAGTGGCTCTGATCTGAAAAGTAATGAACAGATAGAAAGGCTTGTCAGCCAGGGTGTTGTTTTCCATCAGGGACATAAAGCATCAAATATTGACGGCACTGTTGATAAAGTGATACGTTCTGCTGCTATAAAAGATAATAATGAAGAAATAATAGAGGCAAAAAGACTTGCTATAGAAATAAAGAAATATTCGGAAATGCTCGGAGAATTGATGAAAGGTAAAAAAGGTATCGCTGTAGCAGGATGTCACGGAAAAACCACTACAACATCACTTATTTCATATATATTATGTAAGGGCGGTCTTGATCCTACCTTTGTGTGCGGCGGAGATATACCACAGCTCGGAGGCAATTCTTCTCCCGGCAGGGGAGATTTCTTCGTGGCAGAAGCCTGTGAATTTGACAGGTCTTTTCTCAATCTCCATCCAGAAACTGTTGTCATTACAAATATAGAAGAAGACCATCTTGATTATTATAAAGACATAGATGAAATAGTAGCTGCTTTTAAAGAGTTTGCATCATTAACAGGAAAAACTGGAGCCGTTATAGGATGTGTTGATAATGTTCATACCGAGAAAATAGTTAAAGAATTTAAGGATAGAGCCATCGGTTACAGTGTAATGAAAGATGCTACATGGCACGCAGGAAATATAAAATTTGAAAAAGGTATCAGTTATTTCAATGTTTTTCATAATGGCAAAGATTTAGGACAGTTTACTATGATGATACCCGGCATATTTAATATAAGTAATGCCCTTGGTTCCATTGCTGCTTCATATCTTGCAGGTCTTGACATAGATATAATAAGAAAGGCACTGGGAGAATTTACCGGTGCTGCAAGACGTTTTCAGGTAATGGGTCAAAAAAAGGGAACAACAGTAGTCGATGATTATGCACACCATCCTACAGAAGTAAGATCCCTTCTCAGAGCAGCGAGGGAAAAATTTCCTGATAAAAAGATCTGGGCTATATTTCAACCACATCAGCACAGCAGAACAAGGATGATGTTACATGAATTTGCAGAGTCCTTCAGTGATGCCGATCTTGTAATAGTTCCGAATATATTTTATGCAAGAGATGATAAGTCGGAACTTGAAAAGATTACGTCAGGACATCTGGCAGAAGAGATAAAGAAAAGAGGCAGAGAAGCTATTTATCTCCCTGAATTTGAAGATGTACTGGATTATCTTCATCAGAACGGAGGGCATGATACAGTGGCTCTGACTATCGGAGCAGGCAATGTGAATGAAATTGCCATAAGATTTCTTAATAAGTAATTATGACACTTCTCAAAAAGGAGATTTTCGTGAATTTTCCTAAATTTTCTATTATTTTATTTCTTCTGATTTTTTCTTTTTCCATAGCCAGGGCAGGTAATGTATCTTCTGTTGAATTTTTTTCATCTTCTCTTGACCGTAACTGGTCTTATACTGTATATCTGCCGGAAGGTTATAAAGATTCAGATTTAAAATATCCTGTTGTTTATCTTCTTCATGGTAACGGAGGTAATGAACGGGACTGGCTTGTTAACGGAAAGATAGAACATACGCTGGACAAACTGATTTCTTCCGGTGAAATACCTCCTGTTATAGCAGTTACACCTGATGTCGGAACAGGCTGGTATGTTGACAGAAAGGAAAAGTTTGAATCTGCTTTTATAAAAGATCTCCTTCCTGAAATTGACGGTAGATTTCGTACTGTTCCCGATCGTTTTGGAAGATTTCTTGCAGGATTTTCCATGGGTGGCTATGGTGCCCTCAGATTTGCTTTTATCTATCCCGAATTATTCTCTGCTGCAGGTCTCATTAACCCTGCCATTTATGCTCCCGAACCTCCTGAGAGTTCTTCTGCAACAAAAGTGGGAGTCTTTGGCGAGCCCTATGACGGCAATATATGGAAATCTTTGAATTACCCGGCGTACATTGAAGAATTCCTTGAAAAAAATATAAAAGTCCCTGTTTATATTGTATCGGGCGATGATGATTATTTTAATATAGAGTTACATGCCACTCTTCTTTATGAAGAACTCAGAAAATCCGGTCAACCTGCAGAACTGCGTATATATAACGGAGGCCACACATGGGAATTTGCTTCGAAAAGAATCGGGGACGTATTGAAATATATTTTATTCTGTTCACCGGAGAATGGCAAAAACTGTAATTAGTCAGGCTTTTTGCTTTTCTTTTCTTTTCGTATCTTCATTCCATCTCTTTTCTGATACCTTCTAAATGCAAAAGGATTTATGTCATAACTTATAGAATTTTAGAGAAAAATAACTAGAAAAATAAGGGAGGCAATATGTCAAAAAGAAAAAAGTTCTCTAAAGATTTAGACTCCGTAAAAGAATCCGTAGAATATCATCTTAAATATACCATGGGAAAAGAACTTTCGGAGATTTCCGGAAGGGATATTTTTATGGCCTTTTCTCATGCTGTCCGTGACAGAATAGTTGATACTATGCTGGAAACAGAAGAAAGATATCTTAAAGAAGGCTCCAAAAGGCTTTACTATCTGTCTATTGAATTTCTCCTGGGAAGACTCCTGGAAAACAATGTATATAATACGGGCCTTTATGATATTTTTGCAAAGATATCAAAAGATATGGGCATAAATTTTGAAGATCTGGAAGAAAAAGAAAATGACCCGGCACTGGGAAACGGCGGACTCGGAAGACTTGCTGCATGTTTTCTCGATTCCCTTGCTACTCTTGATATGGCCGGTTACGGATATGGTATAAACTATCAGTTCGGACTCTTTAAACAGAGAATAAGCAATGGCTATCAGATTGAAGTGTCTGACCAGTGGCTCTGGGAAGAATCGCCATGGCTTATAAAAAGGCCGGAAGAAGCCTGTGTCATACCTGTTTACGGCAGAATAATACATGATAGAGATACAGATGGAAATTATAATCCTCTCTGGCTTGACTGGAAGGATATTATAGGAGTTCCCTATGATATTCCTGTTACTGGATATAGCGGGAAAACAGTAAACTATTTGAGACTGTTCTCCGCAAGAGCTTCAGAGGAATTTGACATGGAGATATTTAATGAAGGTGACTATTTTAAAGCAGTAGAGAGAAAAATGCTTATAGAAACAGTGACCAAAGTCCTCTATCCGTCCGATTCCTTTGAAGAGGGAAGAGAACTGAGATTTATACAGGAATATTTCCTTGTGGCATGTGCCATAAGGGATATAATGAGGAAATTTAAAAAAGAACATAATGATTTGAATAAATTTTCTGAAAAGATTGCCATTCAGATGAATGATACCCATCCGTCCCTTACTGTGGCGGAATTAATGAGAATGCTTGTAGATGAAAATAATCTTCCCT
>JBEHWP010000198.1:0-9227 GCA_040217665.1 Vulcanimicrobiota bacterium | reverse complement strand
TACTTGCTTTTCCTTAAATTTATATTATCTATGGCAACACCTATATAATTTGCAATAAGTTCTGCCATAGTGAGTTCATTATCGCTGAAGATTCGTTTTTCCTTCCCGTGACATTTTATTTGAAGCACTCCCGTAACATTTTCCAGATATAGTACAGGTATTTCCATAAAGGAACAGTATATTTCCCCTCTTGATTTTTCCTTTAATTTAAGAGATACCGGAGATGTTAGATCCAGGATACCTGTCTCTACTACAGGTTTTTTTGTTTCCACTGTCTGACTTGTTATGGGAAATATATCCAGAGCATACGATTGACCTATTTTATATTCTGATATGCCTTCTACGCTTGACTTTTCAGCAAGGATTTTAATATATTTGCCTTCTTTTTCTAACATAGACAGACAGCAGTATGTGGCAGAATACTGGTTGAGTATATTCTGGAGGAGTTTATCAGTAGCTTCTTCTTCGGTTTTACTGCTTACGAAAACATCTATTATTCCTGTAAGTAATTCCAGTTTTTTACCTGTCAGATCCAGTTCTTCTTCTGCATTGAATTTTTCTACATAGAGCCTTCTCTTTTCTACTGCTCTGTAGATTGTATTGATTATATCAGTATAAACAATTGGTTTGTTTATATAGTCATAGGCACCCATTTCGAGAGCCTGAATGGCAAGATTTTCATTTTCCTGATCTGCTATAAGGATAAAAGGTAATTCGTCATCCATTTCCTGAACAGTTTCAAGAACCTGAAATCCGTCTTCTTCTCTTAAAAAAAGCTCTACAAGAACTGCATCATAATATTCTGTTTCCAGCAGTTTTGAAACTTCACTGCAGTTAATGGCAGTACTTACTTCATAACCTTCTTCTTCAAGAAGTCTTTTCATAGCATATGCAATATCTTCTTCATCATCAACAATTAATATGTTGCCCATAATTGCCTCCTATTATTAACAGATTAAGGTGTTTTTTTATATTCTCTAAAGTGTAAAAAAATCCTCCGTCAAAAGGTTTATAAAAAATAGGGAAAAAAACACGATTTTTCTTATTTTTAATTTTTTAATTTTTAACAATTAATATATTGCTCTTAATCTAAATATACTTTATAATACTATTTATGATTATAAATAATAGTACAATCAAAAATAATTTTTCTTTAAAGCCTGCGGGAACAAAACATATAGAAAAAGAGAATAATATTCCGGAGGATACAGTCAATATTTCCAGTACCTATAATAAGAGCAGTGATTTTTACGCAATCGGCTCTACAAATAGCGGATATAATGCTTATGCCATACCTTATTCCCCTGAAAGTAAAAGCACATTGCCATCTGCAATTCTTCCCGAACCATGTAATACATCAGGAACGTTCCATAGCGGAGATTTTATAAAACCTGAAGCTGAATATACGTTTCAACTTTATTCTCCTGATAGTAAACACTCAGGCCAGCCTTCATCAACAACAATAGGAATAGTTCATACAAATGATGAGCATGATAATACCTTTAAAAAATTCGGAAGGGAAGCTACCATTGTAAAACAGAGGGAAACAATTTATGGAGATGAAAATTCATATATAATAAACCTTGGTGATATTACCTATAATGGTAACAGTAAAGAAAAAAATTCGAAATTTTTCGGCCCTGCAACAGCTATTCTTAACTCTATGGGTGTTGAACTTTTTGTGCCCGGCAATCATGATCTGGAACATGGAAGTGATTTTCTCAAAGAAAATGTTTTATCCGGACTTGAAGCTACCAGTCTCCTTGGTAATGTATCTCATAAATCAGGAGGAACACTGGAACATATAAAAGCTTACAAAATAGAAGAAATAAATGGAGTAAAAGTAGGTTTTATCGGTGTTACCACCCCGAAAAGTCATGGAGAAGATAACAAAGAAGAAGATTTTACAGTCACGCCGATAGAGGAATCTCTACGGAAACTTATTCCTCAGGTAAAAAATGAAGGTGCTGAAATAACAGTAATACTCATGCATGAAGGTATAAATACGGCCAGATGTGTGGCTCAGTCTATTCCGGGAATAGACGTCATTATAGCCGGCCATGATCATAAGAAAACAGCAGAAGAAGTTAAAAATCCAGAGGGAAAAAATACTGTTATTGTTGAAGCAGGCGGCAATACCAATTATGTTGGAGACATGGCTATTAAAATTGACCGGTCTTCAAAGAAAATACTGAGTATTAACTATAAACTCTTCAGCACCAGAGGAGTAACTTCAGATCCGGAAGTAAACGAGATAGTACGTAAATACAAAAGTACTGTCACTTAGGACTGTAAGAAAAATAACTCCGGCAAATTGTTGGAACAATAAGTACCCTCGCGTTACGCTTTACGCATCACGATATAAATTATAACTATGATGTAATTATTTTCAGACAGTTCCTTATTACCGCTCCAGATAAGTTCATACCCATTTCTAAAACCTGTCCCTGTCCGGACTCTTCCGGAAAAGATATGATCCTGTTGTGTGGCAAACTGGTTTTACAGACTGTTAATATTTTGCATCTATATCATTTACAACTCTCTTTTAATACGGCATATCTTTTCCTCCAGAGCCCGGCCAGGGACAGGAGCGTGTTCCATATTTTTTGGGTACCAATTTACCTGTTACGGTAATTAGTGCTTATAACAGTAAATATTCTACTGGTTATAGTCTTGACGCGTAACGCGTTACGCGTCACAGGAGGAGACAAAATCACAGATCATCCGGTGTTATATTTTCCACTGTCACCACAACCTGTCCGAAAAATCCATAATCCTCGTGCAAAACAACCTGTTCTTACAGACCACTATTATGGCCCGACATTCTGAAGACTTCCTTTTTAACGGTAAAGCGATTCAAATTTTCATAATTGATTTCTATTCCCAGTCCCGGCCTGTCAGGCACATTTATTGTAGAATCCTTATTTAAAACAAAATTCGGCTCTCCTATATCTTCTCTGTAATATCTGGAACTTGCACTGATATCAGAGGGAAGAATAAATCCCGGCAGGGATGAAAGAGCCAGATTTGACGATCTTCCGATATTTGTTTCCAGCATACCTCCGCTCCATACAGGAATACCTCTCTTATAACATTCATCATGAATTTTTACCGCTTCAAACAATCCTCCGACCCTGGGAGCTTTTATGTTAATAATTCTGCAGGAACCCAGTTCTATTGCCGCTATTGCATGAGCAACAGAAAGAATACTTTCGTCAAGGCAGACGGGGGTTTTAATCTGCTTTTGAAGAAAACTGTGCTCATAAATATCATCTTCCGAGAGAGGCTGTTCTATAAGGAGTAAGTCAAGGTCATCAATCATATTGAATATATGAACATCTGACAATCTGTAAGCAGAATTGGCATCTGCCTGAAGGAGTATTTCAGGGCAGGCATTTCTTATAGCTTTCAAATCTGAAAAATCCCTTCCCGGTTTAATTTTTATTTTAATTCTCCTGTACCCATCTTTAATATATCTTCCCACTCTTTCAACAAGTGCTTCTGTTGACGTCTGAATCCCTACAGAAACACCGACTTCTACAGACTTTTTCACACCGCCCAGCAACTCTGAAAGAGATTTATTCTGAGCTTTTCCCAGAATATCCCATACGGCCATTTCAAGAGATGCCTTTGCCATGGGATGACCTTTGACATGACTGTAGTTCTTAATAAAAGTTTCTATATCTACAAAATCTTTACCAAGAACGGCAGGTACAAGAAAATCCGAGAGAATATGCCAGGCAGTGCCGGTTGTTTCGTAGGAATAGCCGGGATACGATTTGGCGACACATTCACCGAAACCTTTTATATCAGAAGTTCTCATTTCCACTATAACACATGACCTGTCATGAGTTCTGCCGAAACTTGTCACAAAGGGTTCTACAAGGGTCATGACAACATGTCTCAATACTATTTCTTCTATTTTACCGATAATTTTATTCATACTATAAACTCCTTCAATAAAAATACAGGGAATAATACCACCCATTACGCATCACGCATTACTCATCACGCATTATATCATTCTGCTCCGTAACAGCAGAAACCTGCCCAGTAATAGGGATGTTCCCATGAAAGTTCATCTTCTCTTTTATAAATAAGAGTCATTCTTTCACAGGATTGTCCGATTTTTTTTGATTTTTTCACTTTCCTCTGTGCTTTTCTCAGAGAAGAAGCTCTGGTCATACTGTTCTTTATAATATTTTCATAAAGGTTTACCATCAATTCAGATGTAGAATTATCAGAAACTGTCCAGAGAGATGCAATGACGGAAGGACTTCCTGCAAATATAAATCCTGAAGGAAGGCCGGTAAATTCATCTGTATGGCCGTATTTTATCATACCTGTTTCACAGGCGCTGAGAGTAACCATATAAGCATCAGGTAAAGACATGCCGGTAAATATATCCCTCAGGGTAAATTTTACCTCTTCACCTTTTTTATTGAATACATAAAGACCTGATTCCAGAGGATTATCAAAAATAAAATCTCCGTGACAGGAAAAATGATAAAAATTACTGTTTCCTGCATAAGTCACTATATCTTCAAAAATCTTTCCGTAAACTATTTTTTGCTCAGAAAAAAATTTCTCAATCTTTTCTGACTCTTCCGATGAATATTTGAGATTTCCCGTTGTATCACATTGAAAAGAAAAAATTTTTTCCTTTTTATTTCTTTTTCTTTTATAACACATGTCCAGAATATGAGAACTGGGGCCATAAGTTACTTCATAATCATCAAGAACATATTTCCTTTTACCATGAATCTTTTTATACATACCATGAAATGGTATAAAGAACAATATTTTATGAGGTATAAAGATAATCTTCTTTATATGCGAAAGTTTATCTTCCAGTTTTGAAAATATCTTCTCATAAAGTAAGGCAAATAAAAAATCCATTCTCTCAAGCCAGTGTTTGAATGTCACTGTTCCCGGCATTTTTCTGTAATGGTCATAAGCTTCTAAATAATTATTTATATCTTTATAAAGTTCTTGAAGAGAAAAATCAAAAAAAACTGCATTAACCGGTTCTTTCTTTCTTACTATGAAAGCACAGGACGCCTGAGAAGAAAGAAAAAACTCCACAAGAGCAGTTTTATCATCTCTGACCAGTTTTTTTATATCTTTATATTTCATGCCCTTTACTTCATAAAAAGGTTCATAAAAAGGGTCGAAGGTTTCTCTTATATCGGTAACAAAACGTAAAAATTTTTCTTTTGTTTCTTTAAATTCTTCAGACACTTTTTCTCTTTTATGACGGTCTTCTTCATTTGACAGAATAAACTGAAGAGCAGACAATTTCAGTTTAAAATTTCTATTCCGTTCTTTTACATCCTGAGGAGCTTTAGGGGAAATTTCCGTTCCTGTCATAATCTCAGCCAGATTTCGTCCTTTGATTGTTTCCACATACTCCAGAGCTTCTTTAACACGTCCTTTTTCAAGCAATACATTTACAAGACTCTCATAAATAAGGAGATTTTTCTCTCTGAATATTCTCTTAAATTCCAGTTGAGACATGGAGGACATGGTATTTTCTTCAATAATTTTCACCGCTTCTTTAAGACATTTTATAGATTTCCTGTAATCACCCGATAATTTATATATTTCACCCATTCCGTAAAGAGCCATATATTTTATTTCAGGTATATTGGAACCGGCTTTTTTTGCTCTTTTATAACATTCCAGGGCTTTATCTAAACATTGCATTTTATGATACATGCCTGCCCTGTTCAAAATGCACCTGGCAACAGAAACTTTCTGTTTATATTTTTTCAATATTTTTTCCGCTCTGTCATAACAATCAAGAGAGACTTCAACATGGTTCATGAGAAGATAAATATTCGCTTTATTCAAAAAACACCTTGCCACATCAACATATCTCTTATTTTTTTCAAAAATATATTCTGCTCTGTCATAAAGGGCCATGGCTCTATTAAGATTATTCTGTTCAAGATAAATATTTGCCATATTCATATCACACCCTGCTACATCAAGTAAATGTCTGTGTTTTTTAAATATATGCCTTGCATCGGAAAAAAGTTCCAGAGCTTCAGGAAATTTCCGTAAATTACGATAGGCTGTTCCTTTGTTTGACATACATATGGCAATATCAATACATGATCCTTTAAAAACATCTTTCGCCTCATCTAAAAGCTCTATGGCCTCTTCAAATCTCTGAAGGTCAAGATAAATATTTGCCCTGTTCATATCACATCTGGCCAGATCTACCGGTAATTTATTCTCTTTAAAGATTTTTCTGGCTTCATTAAGTAACATCATGGCTTCATCAAGTCTCTGAGATGTCATATAAACAACTGCTTTACTGGAGTCACATCTGGCTCCTTCTATAAAAAGCTTATTTTCTTTAAAAATTTCGCCGGCTTTTTGAAAAAATACAAGACCTTCATCAAAATGCTGCAAATTAAGACATGCTTTACCTCTGCCAAAATAACATCTTGCCACATCTGTACGCCTGTTATGTTCCTTAAAGATACAGATGGCTTCATCATAAAGTGAAATAGCTTCCTGAAACCTGTTAAGCGACATATAAACTCCTGCAATATTAAAATCACATGTTGCGGCAGATACAGACTGGTTATATGCTCTGAATATATGTTTTGCTTCCTCATAAAGTTTTATTGCCTCATCAAACCGGCCAAGAAGAAGATATATATTTGCTCTGTTCAGGCTGCATCGTGCCACATCTATCCAGAGTTTATTATCTCTGAATATACATGATGCTTCATCATAAAGTTTTATCGCTTCATCAAATTTCCTTATACTACAGCATGTTACTGCTTTATTTAAGACACATTTTGCTACATCTACAGAGTGGCCTTTTTCTTTGAATATATTCTCTGCCCGCTCGTAAAGCTCTATAGCTCTGTCGAATCGTCTCATATTACGATAAACAGTCGCTTTTGCCGAGGTGAACAGGGCAAATTCACTCAATTGCTCGTTATCTGTACATATGTCTATGGCTTTATCATAAAATGCCAGAGATTCTTCAAATTTTCTTAAGTGACAGAGAACCTCTCCTTTACCTGCATTACATCTGGCCAGATCTATGAGCATTTTATGTTCTTCAAAAAATCTGTGTGCCTCATCATAAAGTTCCATAGCTGAATCAAATTTATGTAATACAAGATATATACCTGCTTTTTCGTAATTGCATCTTGCCATATCAAGGGGCAGATTATTTTCCTTAAAGATTTCACCTGCTTTTTCATAAAGCTTCAGAGATCTGTCGAATTGCTGTAAATTACAGTATACCTGTCCATGTCCCATAAGACATCTGGCCATGTCAACAGAATGATTGTTACCGGAAAAGATATGTTCTGCCTTTTCGTAAAAATTCAGAGATTCTTCAAAATTCTGCAAAGAAAGAGAGATAATTGCTTTCCCCGATAAACATCTGGCCACACCGGACATGTAATTATTTTTTCCGAACATCTCTTCTGCTTCATCATAACATGTAAAGGCTTCTTCAAATTTCTGTAAATTTCTGTAAATATGGGCCTTCCCTGATAAACATCTTGCAGCTCTTACAGGGTGGTTATTTTTCCTGAACAGTTCCTCTGCTTTCTCATAAAGCTCCAGAGATTCATCAAAGTGTTCTAAATTCCGGCATGCTATTGCTTTGCCGGAAATACATCTGGCAGAACCGTGCCATCTGTTATATTTCTCAAACATATGTTCTGCCTTTTCATAAAGTTCCAGAGCTTTTTTATATCTCTGCAAAGCAAGACAGACATTTGCCCTTCCAGACATAGTGCCTGCAACTCCGGGCCAGTAATTATTCTTTTTAAATATCCCTTCTGCCATATAATAAAGTTCTGTTGCTTCCGGAAAATTCTGCAAATCAAGACAGAGATTTGCATTGCCTGAATAGCACCTGGCAAGCTCAAGATATTCCTTATGTTGTTCAAATATATCTTTTGCCCTGTCATAAAGCATAAGGGCTTCATGAAAATTCCTGAGTCCGGAGCAGGCTTTCGCCTGTCCCGCATCACATCGTGCTTCATCTACAGAACAATTATGCTCTTTAAAAATATGTCTTGCCCCGACATAAAGTTTTATGGCTTCATCAAAATTCTCCAGTTCGGCATAAAGGCCGGCTTTTTTCATAATACATTGTGCCACTTCCACAGGCAGATTGTGTTCTTGAAAAATATGTTCTGCCCTGTCATAATGTTTCATGGCCTCTTCAAATCGGTCTTCTTCTTCAAGAATATCGCCTGTAAAAATTTCACAGTTTGCCACATTTAAAGGTTGATTGTTTTCTTCAAAAAACCCTTTTGCTCTGTCATAACAGACCAGGGCTTTCTGAAAATCATTAAGTCTCTGACAGAGTTCTGCTGCAGAAAAATACGTTTCTCCTGTCCTGTAGCCTGTTATTTCAGAAGCTTTTAATATGAGAGGTATAATAACATTTGAAATCATAAAAATATTACAATTCTATATAAAACCATATTTTTATTATATTTTCAATAAGGATTTTACTTACATTTTGTAAAAAATTATGCGGAAACTTTCTCTTCTATATCTTCAAGTCTGTATTCTAACTCTCTGATCTTAAAGGATGTGCTTTTAACTGACGTATCCAGTCTGTCTAATTTCTTATCTATTTTAGGAAATTGCTGGAGAACCTGTTTCATATCTTTTTCAAGAATTCCTGATCTGTGGTCTACTTTATCAAAGCGTTCATTGACCTCCTGTTTGAAGCCGATAAATTCCTGTTTGAAGCCGATAAATTCCTGTTTAAATTCTTTGAATTCTGTTTCTATGCCAGTGATTTTATTTTCCAGTCCGGTAATTTTATTTAATATCAGATCTAATTTTTCATCAGACATATTTATTCCTCCTGTAACCTGTTTTCATGAATTATAACATAAATAATTTTTTAGTAAAGTAATCTTAAATACGCCTTAATTGTCACTATAATTCTCTATATATACGCATAACTTCATATAACTCTCTCGTAATTTTATACCTCAACTGTTCCGGTTCAAGGACTTCTATATCAGAACCTTATTTTAGTAACCATGGGATCATATTAAGAGCCTATCCGAAAAGTAATATTTATGTTCTCATCCTTTCCACTGCCAGGTTCTGGAGAAAAATATATACCGTATTAACAGCCAGTTGTAAATTAAATAGACGCAAAATAGTAAATGTCTGTAAAAACAGGTTCTCTTTCAGGAGGATTATAGATTTTTCGGAAGAGC
>JBEHWP010000197.1:0-9267 GCA_040217665.1 Vulcanimicrobiota bacterium | reverse complement strand
GATTTTGAAACAAATAAATTACAGAAAATTTATTATGGAGATAAACTTACAGATCTCTCTGAAGTACCTCTGGCAAGAAGGGATTTAATGAATAAAGATAAGTATCTTGTGCCAAATACCATCGTGGCTTCCAGAGGCTGTCTTTATAACTGCGACTTCTGTTACAAAAAAAGTTTCTGGGGTGAAAAATATTATAAATTTCGGCCTCTGGAAGATATAAAAAAAGAACTGGATACATTTAAACAGAGATTTGTCTTTTTTCTGGATGATAATCTTATGGGAAACAGGATTGAAGCCAGGAAAATCTTCAGGCTTTTAAAAGAATATAATTTTATATGGCAGGCGGCAGCTTCTATTGATGTGGCCTACAGTCGGGGGGTTCTTGAAGAAGCCTATGAATGCGGATGCAGGAGTCTTTTTGTAGGTTTTGAATCTATTTTAAAGGATAACATGGAACATTCCAATAAAATTCAGAACCAGAAATATGACTATGTTGATGCCATAAAGAGATTTCATGACGCAGGCATAATGCTGAACGGCAGTTTTGTCTATGGCCTTGACCATGACGGCCCCGATGTATTTGAAAGAACCCTTGATTTTGCCATCAAAAATAAAATTGAAACTGCCACCTTTCATATTTTTACTCCTTTCCCCGGAACAAAGTTATTTGAAAAACTTCAACAGGAAAGTAGAATTCTTCATTATAAGTGGGAAGAATATGATACAAGGCATACAGTATTTCAGCCGGCCCTTATGTCGCCGGAGACACTTGAAGAAGGTTACTGGCGTTCATATGAGGAGTTTTATTCTTATAATTCGATTTTTTCCAGAGCTACTGGACTGACCAATCCCGTGAAAAGGATTTTATATAATATAGCATGGA
This sequence comes from Vulcanimicrobiota bacterium, assembly GCA_040217665.1. Classification (GTDB taxonomy): domain Bacteria; phylum Vulcanimicrobiota; class SpSt-956; order SpSt-956; family JAKJGF01; genus CALARM01. The sequence goes on along the minus strand of JBEHWP010000197.1, from coordinate 8,384 downwards.
AAAAGCTTGACGGGGTATGGAATTTTATAATAAAAAATAATTTTTTGAGATATGTCCTGCCGATTTTTGAAGGTGTACTTGCCAGAAATACAAAAGCTTCTACAGTGAGAAAAATTGAACGTAATAACCTGAAGGATATAACAGAGTTTATAAAAATTTGATCGCCGAAGCCATAAAAAAATATATAAAAACATTTGAACCTTTTTTTAAAACATACGTATTACATAATAAGAACAACTGGAAGGAAATTCTAATGAAAGCAGATGAGGTTTTGATGGAAGAATTGAAAGCAGGTAATGTACAGGCCTTTGATTTGATTATATACAGGTATGAAAAATCGCTTCTGAATTATCTCTATCGCTGGATCGGTAACTTTCATCAGGCAGAAGAACTGTGTCAGGAAGTATTTATAAGAGTTTATAAAAGTGCCATGAAATTTAATTCGGAACAGAAATTTTCTCCATGGCTTTACAGGATTGCAAACAATCTCTGTATAGATACCTATAGAAAAGATAAAAACGTTAAAAAAGTAGATATTGAAGATATAGATATAGTTTCCCCGGAAAATGTAGAGGATAAGGTGGAAAAAGATGATCTGGGAAGAAGGGTAAAAAAAGCGGTAATGTCACTTCCTCAGGATTACAGGGCAGTTTTAATACTGAAGCATTACCAGGGATTATCCTATAATGAAATAAGTGAAATTCTTGGCTGTCCTTTAGGAACAGTCAAGTCAAGAATGCATTATGCATTGATTGAGTTAAAGAAAGCTCTGGATAATGGTAATTAGAGCTTCCAGGAAAGGAGTTGACTTATATGTCCTGTAAACATATAAAATCAGAGCTTGTTCATTTTATCTACGGAGAGGTAACTCCGGAAATGAATAACACTATTAAAGAACATCTGTCTGTCTGTAATGACTGTAAAAGTGAATATGACAGCCTTTCAGGCACAAGATTAATGCTTGATAACTGGAAAAATATTTCTCCTTCCGAGGAATTTGAGACAGTTTTAAATAATAGTCTGAAGAACTGTGTCCCCGATGAAGTAAACCACAGGGAAGAAATAAAATATGCATGTTTATCCATGTTAAAAACCCTTTCTCCCGCCATATGCGGTATTCTGGTTACAACCTGTATGGTTTTACTGATGTCTGCAAATGTTCAGATTACGCAGTTAAACCCTGTTTCTCTCATATTATGCGGTATATTCTGGGGCGGAATTTACAGTATGGTCTTCGACCTTGCCATCAAAAACGGTTCTTACGGAGATAAAATCCATATGAGGGAACTTCTCGGATTAAATCTTAAGGTTTCAGTATACATGGCATTTATGTCACTTTTTATAGGCGCCGTATTGATACTTCTGTCACCTCTTTCCGGCACCGGTATTTCATGTGTTCAGGAATTTATCTACAGTTTTACTCCTCTGTTAATAGGCAGCTATCTTTCGGGAAGAAAGGTTCATAATAACCATATACTGCATGGTATATTTCTGTCCATATTGTATATATTGATGATTGGCCCTGCCATTTATATTCAGTGTATTAACTTTGAATTTTCCGTATATGTTTTGTTTATAGCAATTTCTTCTCTCGGTGCTATTACAGGCGGTATGACAGGTGCGTGGTTCAGCGGGAAATTTGTGCCCCGGCCGGTCAGGAAAAGTATATAAGATTGTTATCAGGAGGAATAGAGCATGAAAATTTTTAGAAAAATTAAAGAAGTTGATACTGAAAAACAGGAAGAAATAATTGATATAACAGATGAGATAAATAATTTTATAAAAGAAAGAGGTATAAAAAACGGAACATTAACTGTTCAGACCCTTCATACCACTATGGGTTTAATTATTCAGGAAATTACTGAACCGAGACTGTGCAGGGATATAATCGTCCATCTAAATAAAATAGTGTCTCAAAAAATTGAAGATTATGAACATAATGATATACATAAGAGACCGGAGGTTATTGATAAGGAGAATGAACCTCTTAATGGCAAAGCTCATATTCAGAGTCTTCTTCTGGATAATCAGTTATTTCTGGATATCTGTGACGGTAAGTTAACCCTTGGAAAATGGCAGAGGGTTGGACTTGTTGAACTGGACGGACCACGTGAAAAGAGAAAATATCTTTTGAAATCATGGGAAGATTCTAAGACTTTAGTGTTTTCTGAAAGAAATTTTAACGATGCAATCTACCCTGTTAAGAAATCTTTCAAGATGTCGAAACTTATGTCAGGTTTAAGACATTTCTAGCTAACAGGCTGTACCCCTCTATAGCTTTTTAAGATAACGCGTAATGTTTGACACGAGGAAAGAGACAATTAATAAAATTCTATTCCTCACTAATGATTGAGTGATAATAATTGAGGAGGAAATTTTGTATGACAATAAAAAATAAAAAATTAATAGTAACTATCATTTATATTACTTTATTAATCGTATTAATTACTTACTTACCTGTAAATGCAGAAGATAAGAAGGAAGAACTTAATCTAAATGATTTAAAAAAATTTTCCGATTTAAGAGGAACTATACTGACATGGGCTGATAAGTCGCTTGTAGATATAGATTTGAGAAATAAATATGACGTTTTAATAACGGCGACATTTGATACCCTTACGATCTGGCCATCAAAAGATAAATTGCCGGAAAATTTTAATCCTGATGAATTCATAATAATGGGGCAGAATCCCGGTTTGAATGTGAGACACTTACATGAAGAAGGTATTACAGGGAAAAATGTTAAGGTTGCAATTATTGATCAGCCATTACTCTTAGCCCATCAGGAATATAAAGGAAAAATAGAAAAATATACTTGTATCGATTGTGAAGGAGTAGAGCCACAGATGCACGGAGCTGCAGTGGCAAGTTTATTGGCAGGCGATAAATGCGGTGTGGCTCCAGGTGTTTCGTTATATTATTGGGCAGTGCCAAGCTGGAAGCGTGATTATAGTCAATATTCTGAAGCTTTAGAGCAAATTATGGATTATAATAAAGACAAGGCTATTCCTGATAAAATAAGGGTTGTCAGTGTTTCTATAGGCTTTCAAGTGAAGTTTAAAAATCTGGATTTATGGAAAAAAATATTAGAAAAGGCAAAAGAAAATGGTTTAATTGTAATTGACTGTGAAGGTGATATTTTTGGTATAGGTTGCCCAATATATGAGAATATAAATGATCCGAAAAATTATGATATATGTTACTTTGCTCAGGAATTTAAAGATAAAATCACCAAAGGAACGATTTATATTCCTATTGATAATAGAAGTACAGCAAGCTGTGAAGGGGAGAAAGATTATGTTTTTTGGGCAAGAGGTGGTTTGAGCTGGGGGACGCCATATTTAACAGGAATTATAGCATTGGGATATCAGATTAATTCAAATCTTGATGAAGACACTATGTATAAATATCTTACGGAAACAGGAACATCGTTTAATAGAGGTTGGATTGTTAATCCGGAAAAATTTATTAAAAAAATAAAGAGTAATAGTATAAAATCATAATTTTTTCATAAGAATGACAATGAGACATTTATTTTTTTTAGATTGTTTTCCTTAATGTGATAACTGTTATATAATGAAATAATGAATAATATCAAAATTCAATTGAAAAAAAAGCTGAAAGAACTAATCCACTGTTGTCAAATATCTGAGAGTATTTTTCTTCTTGTTATTTCACCTCTGGTAGGGTGCGGTGTCGGCTTCGGTACCCTCTTTTTTCGATGGCTCATAGATATCTTCAGTTTTATTTTTTTTGAAGAGAAATTATATCTTCTCCATTTTATGGGGCCTTACTATGTTATTATCATACCTGCTATAGGAGGAATAATGATCGGTCCTCTTATTTATTTTTTTGCCCGTGAGGTAAGAGGTGCAGGTGTACCTGAAGTTATGCTTGCCGTATCAATGGAAGGAGGGAAAATCAGGCCCATAGTGGCTTTAATTAAGACAATTGTTACTTCGATCTGTATAAGTTCCGGCGGATCAGTCGGGAGGGAAGGGCCTATTGTGCAGATCGGTTCTGCTCTCGGTTCCACACTGGGGCAGTTTTTCAGGTTTTCCGAAGAAAAGACAAGAATGCTTCTTGCCTGTGGAGCTGCAGGCGGTATTGCAGCAACATTTAATGCCCCTCTTGCAGGTATATTCTTCGCTCTTGAAGTCATTTTAAGGCAATATGGTCTCAGATATTTTTCTTCCGTTGTACTTTCTTCCGTTACTGCAACAGTAGTATCCAGGCATTTTTTCGGCGATTATCCTGCCTTCAAAGTTCCTCCCTATCAGTTTTTAAGTATATGGGAAATACCCTTTTATATTATCTTTGGTTTTCTGGCAGCAGGTGCAGCTCTGCTTTTTGTAAAAGTCCTTTATAAATGTGATGATTTATTCATATATATAAAAATACCTGAATATGTAAAACCTGCTATAGGAGGAGTGCTTGTCGGTCTGATTGGATTTTATTATCCGGAAATATTCGGGGTAGGCTATAAGACTATAGAATTGACTTTATACGGGAAGCTTGCAGCAAATGTAGTTATAGTTTTAATATTTGCGAAAATTCTTGCTACATCTATAACTCTCGGTTCCGGCGGTTCTGGCGGCATTTTTGCTCCCTGTCTTTTTATAGGAGCCACTCTCGGGTGTGCGTACGGAAAAATTACCTATCTTATAGCTCCGAGTATTGCCATTCCTCCCGGAGCCTGTGCCCTTGTAGGCATGGGAGCAGTTCTTTCCGGAGCAACTCATGCCCCTATTTCAGCTATACTCATTTTGTTTGAAATGACGGGAAACTATAAGATTTTATTGCCTTTAATGATTACCTGCGTAATATCCATAATGGTAACAAGAATGGTGAACAGAAATTCTATTTATACAATGAAACTCAAAAGGCGGGGTATAGATATATTGCAAATGGTACATATAGATCTTATGGAAGTAACATGGGTGGAAAAAGCTATGGATAAAGAGGTAATAACGGTATGTGAAAGTGATAGTGTGAGAAGTGCGGGACTTATGATTAAATCGACGGGACACAGGGGGTTCCCTGTTCTTGATGATAAAGGCACCCTTGTCGGAATGGTTACGAGAAAAGATATAAATAAAGCTCTCTCAGAAGACAGAGCCGACCATGATGTTAAAGAAATTATGACCGGTGATATTATTGTATGTCATCCCCATGAAAATCTCAGGATTGCTCTCGAAAAACTTGGTAGCAGAAATATCGGCCGTATCCCTGTTGTGGAAGTGAATAGACCTGATAAATTAATCGGCCTTATTACAAGAAAAAATATTATTTCTGCCTATAATAAAGCTCTTTGTGAAGAAGAAAGAGAATAGTTCGATTAATCTGTTCTTCGCTTCACTATTCTCTTTCAGTCACTTATTCAACCAGTAAAAAGGCATATCTGTTCATAGTCTACCCGTTTTGCTATCAACTCTAGTTTTATAAATTCCACCGCTTTGGCTTGCCGGTGCTCCTCCCAAAAAAAATCTAAACTTGCTGCATTGTTAACTGCTATAGATTGCATCATGCCACTTTACATTATAAAACGTACCAATACACTTGTGCTGCGTGATATTTTTTTCTCCGGACCACCGGCAAGCCAAAGCACTAAAGTTGATAGCTAATTGGTATAATATCTATTTCAATACAAAATTTTCTTCCATATTTCCGACAATCACTTTAAATTCTCCCTCTTCGATAATTCTTTTATTTTCAAGCCCTGTAAAAGACATGGCATGAGGAGTAATTTCGAAGGTAATGTTTTTGCTTTCTCCCGGGTTAAGACAGACTTTTTCGAAACCTTTAAGCTGTTTATTCGGCCTTGATACCTGTGCTGACGCATCATTAAGATACATAAGAACGGTTTCTTTACCTGCAAGATTTCCCGTGTTTTTTACTCTTCTTCCTGTTTTTTTTCAACAATCTTCTCCCTTTTGTTTACCTGAAAGAGAACAGAATTCTGTCAGACCGGAAGATATTGCAGCCATACAATGTAAACCGGGGAGATGAGAATTATTTAGTTCTTAAAAAATGTAAGGGTGATGAAGATAATAAGATTTTTCTGGACGGTAAAGGTAATATGTTTAAATTTGATACAAATTCTAATATTTCAGTGAAAGTCGTAAAGGTTTTAATGGATTTTACCCATTTTTGAAAAAATTGCAGGAGAAAAGATTTTATATTAAGAATTATAATATTCTATTTATTAATCAGAGAGGAGAATAAGGACTTTATGACAGATGCTCAACTTATCAAACAAATCAATGGTGATTTTCGACACATTCTGCAGAAGATGGACACTCCCGATAATCCTGCAAAAAACATTCTTGCACAGGCCAACAGAGATTTCCACGAAAGAGGATGTGTAATCAATGTGGGAAAAGGTGACGATATTGTAAAAAAACCTTTCCCCGTATTTGTAATGCCCTATTTTGTAACACGTAATGAAATGAATGAAATAGGCCGTGTCTCCAATATTATTATGAATGTACTGGAAAAGGTATCGAATCTTTATTTTCTGGATAATAAGTTCAAACCAATGTTCAATCTTACGGATAAGGAAACAGAACTGGTTGAATGTGAAACAGGAACACAGCGCCTTGTATGGATTACCAGAAATGATGCATTCCAGGAGGGAGATATATTAAAGTTCATAGAGTTTAATACAGATTCTCCCGGCGGCCCCATGTATTCAGATGTTCAGACAGAAATTATAGAACAGAGTGTGGTTATGGACGAACTGAGAAAGAAATATTATATGAGTTCCGATCGTTTTGTCCCTCAAATCCTTTATAATCTGCTCCGTGCCTACAGAGAATGGGGCGGGAAAAAACAGCTGCCCAATATTGCCATAGTGTCTGATAAAGGTGCAACTTACCCTGAATTCCTTCTCATAGTTGAGGATTTCAAGCGTCAGGGATATAAATGTGAATTTGCCACACCTCCTGAGATTGAGTATCATAATGGTAAAGCCTTTACTCCCGGAGGAATGGAAATAGACATATTCTACCGCCGCGGATGGATAAGAAACTGGACAGATGTGTGGGATGATATAAAACCTCTCAGAAAAGCTTATAAAGAAAATGCTTTCTGCTGCGTAAATTCCATAAGATCGCTCCTCGCAGCCATAAAGAGTTTGCTTGAACATCTACAGGATGAGGAGATTGCCAAACTTTACACACCTGAAGAACGGGAAATAGTATTTAAACATATTCCCTGGACCCGTCTTATGAAGGATCGCAAAACCCTGGGTTTTGACGGAAAAACTTCTGTAGAACTTTTTGACTATGTAAGAAATAACAGGGAGAAACTGGTATTAAAGCCCATGGATCTTTACGGAGGTCAGGGAGTCTGTGTCGGCCCTGTAAGCACTCAGGCAGAATGGGAAAAAACTATTGAGATTGCTGCCACGACAGAACAAAAATATGTTGTCCAGCATTATGTGCAGATACCTGAAATGGAACTACCGGAAGTAGATCCTGAACTTGTATGGAAACCAAAGAAATTAAACCAGAATTTCTATGCCTTCGGAGGCGCCCATGCAGGCGGTATGTGTCGTACTTCTGAAGCAGCAGTTATAAATATCTCTGCAGGAGGAGGCCTCTGTCCCATTGTTGTAGTGGAAGGGATAAGGTAAAGTTTTAAGTCGTAAGGTATGTAAATGTAGTAATACACTGTTGTTTGCTATATATGTGTCTTACGACTTTAATTTTCCAACAGGCAGGACCGGGAGCGGTCACAACCGGATATGAAAATTAACAGACAGTGAAATATGAGACTTAATCATTTTCATATAAATACTCTTACATTTTCTATTTTCTATGATATAATTTTGTTATCTTTAAAAATTATCTGTATATAATCTTTGCGTCATATATTACTGACGTGAGCTGTAATGAAGGTTATAATACTGTTACATGTCACGGGAGCATCTGTGTATTATTTATGCTCACCATAGTATATGTACGCGTTATTATTGAAAGGGGTATGTTATGCCAGAGAGGAATTTGTTTTATAATCTTATTTTATTATTTATCGTACTGACTTTAATAACAGGATGTGGCGGTGCTAATGTATCTACACCTGTAACTACGCCGACTGTTACTCCTTATCCTACATATACACCTACTCCGGGAGGGCCTACTGCCACTCCTACCATTACACCTACTCCGGGAGGGCCTACCGTTACGCCAGGTACTAAAAACAAACTCTTTTTTCTCCATCATTCTGTAGGTGAAGGACTTGTTACTACAGGAAACATGAGAGCTATTGTAATCAGTTATAATAATATAAATGGCACAAACTATGCTTTCTGGGATCATGGTTATAACAGTGATGGTCTCAGGAACCCTGATGGACATTTTACAGGGACAAGTTTTCCCGTG
>JBEHWP010000196.1:0-9279 GCA_040217665.1 Vulcanimicrobiota bacterium | reverse complement strand
AATTATTACTCTGATCACACAGGTGATAATTAAATATTAAAGATAGAAAAGGTACAAGCAGCAGTATGTATGTAAATGGTTTCATTCTTATTTTCTTTGATATTTCGAATACAGAATAGCCTGTCCACAGGGAAAATATTAAATGAGACGGCAGGAAAAAGCCGGGAAGTATGGCTTCCAGGAATAGCTCTATTTCTGTTGATATCAAATAGGATATTAAAAATACATTGGTAATGTAAATAATAAGGGTAAAAATAAACATTTTTAGATGTTTTTTTGCAAGAAATATACAGCCTGACAGACCGAGTAATATACCGAAACAGTTGAATTCTTTTATCATAAATGTTCCATAAAGTTTCAGCTGTTTAACCGTATGAGTAATACCTGTTCTTTCAGTTGCATTATGCCATCCGTAGATTTTCCCTGTGACCATTTCTATAAAACCTGATATTGTTGTCGGATTTCCCCAGTGATAATGCTCCGGCGTATGTATTGCTCTCAGAGGGAGAAACAGATAAGGAGTAAGCCCTGTTATAATAAGTAATAACGTAATAGACATTTCCTTTATGGAAGGTTTTTTTGTTATGAAGAACATATAGAAAAAAGCAGGAATAAGTATTATCATACTTTGATAATGATAGGTCAGACTCAGACCAAATGTAATTCCCCATAAATACAGATACTTACTATTATCTTTATATTTCCAGGCACAAAATATAAGTACTGACAGCAGAAAAAGATTAAGGGTGTAACCTTTGGCAAAATGAGAATAAGTCCAGAAGGTAAGAGAGAACATAAATATTATAACTGACATAAGAGATGAAAATAAATCTTCTGTGACATGAAAGGTTATAATATATAAAAATACCAGTGTAAGAGATGCAAAAAAGACAGACATCATATTTACCCTCCATGCTATTTCTCCTGCGGGAAAAAGTGTAAATATCTTACCCAGAATAGAATAAAGAGGATAACCGGGAGGGTGAAGTTGAGAAAAGTTATATGCACCACATATAAATTCTCCGCTGTCTCCGAAGGAAACACTCGTACCGGACGTAATAGAATACAAAAAAAAGCTTATAATGAAAATAAGCAAACATATAACAAGGTGTTTTTTATTCATTTTTATAAATTACATATAGTGAATGATGAATAGAACATTTATCCACTCACCACTCACCACTCACCATTCACTGTTTTTATCCGCATTGTGAAAATCCGCAGCCTCTGCAGACAACACATCCTTCGCTGAATTCCAGCATACTTCCGCATTCAGGACATTCAGGACAGATTCCTGTAAGATTAAAAGATGCTACTTCAGATTTATCGAGAGATGCAGAACCATTCATTTCCACATAATATTCTATGGCTTTTCCTATGGCATCTGCGCAGGATAGAGTCATATTGCCTTTATCCCAGCAGGGAGAAGGGCATCTTATGCCTCGTAATTGTTTTACAATTGATTTTGTCTCAACGCCTGCTCTCAGTGCAAGAGAAATGAGCCTTCCTGTCACTTCAGCCTGACTTGCAGCACAACCTCCTGATTTTCCCATTCTGGTGAAAACCTCACACAGACCTGTCTGATCCTCGTTTATTGTAATATAAAGATGGCCGCACCCTGTAGGCATTTTTATCGTTGCTCCTTTTGTGAGCATAGGCCTGGGTCTCGGTTGAAGTTTATAGCTTCCCCCTTCTTCTTTTGTAGCTAAAGTTTGCATAGATTTCTCTCCTTTTTCTGTTCTTTTAGCATCTTCTTTAGGTTTTATTTTCATACTTAAAACCTGAACGTTTCTGCTTCCGTCACGGTAAACTGTCAGTCCTTTGCAGCCACTTTCATAGGCAAGCAGATAGGCTTCTTTTACATCTTCCTCTGTGGCATGATTGGAAAAATTAATCGTTTTGGAAACGGCATTCTGCGTATATTTTTGAAAAGCGGCCTGCATTTTCACATGCCACTCCGGGGTTATATCATGGGATATGACAAAAGTCCTTCTTACATCTTCCGGTATATCTGTTATATCCTGAATAGAACCATGTTCCGCTATTGTCCTCATAAGTTCCGGAGAATAAAACCCCCTTGTTTCCGCAACATCTTTAAAGATTGAATTTACTTCTACAAGTTTGTCATTATCCAGAATATTTCTCGTATAACAGAGAGCAAAGAGGGGTTCAACACCGCTCGAACAATTTGCTATAATACTTATGGAACCAGTAGGAGCTATGGTGGTTACTGTAGCATTTCTTATTTTAGTTCCTCCAGGTCTGTCATAGATACTTCCCGGGAAATTGGGGAAGGTACCGCGCTTCCCGGCAAGGTTTGCCGAAGCTTCTTCTGCTTCAATAGCAATAAAACGCATGACCTCTTCTCCTGTTTGAAGCCCTTTTTCTGAATTATAAGGAATACCAAGCTGTATGAGCATATCGGAAAATCCCATAACCCCCAGCCCGATTTTTCTGTTTCCTTTTGACATTTCTTCTATTTTTTCAAGAGGATATTTGTTCATGTCTATAACATTATCCAGGAAATGTACCCCGTTGTGAACTAAATCTCTCAACTTTTTGTAATTTATTTTTGTTTTCCCTGCGTGATCTTTTATGACCATTTGGGCTAAATTGATAGAACCTAAATTGCAGGACTCATATGGCAAAAGTGGCTGTTCACCACAATCGAGAGATATGTAGCCATTTGTTATAAAACTTAATGTTTTTAATTCTGTTAAATCATATACCAATTCTTTATTATTTTTCTCAATATATTTTATATTTTCTTCTATTTTATCTGTATAAAAACTTTTAGTGAAGAATTTATTTATCTTCTCTTTGTGTATCTCACATAAAAATCCTATTTTTTTTATAAAAATAAGTACACTTTCTCTTGTAATTTCCAGTTCGTAACATATCCCATCTGTTTTGTAGAAAACAATTTCTTCATTTTTACTTTTATATGGGAACATTTTCTCTCTTGGTTTTCTGCTTCTATTATAAATTTTACTTTTAATCCCCAGGTTTAAAAGAATAATCTGTAATTCTTTCAATAGTTTTTTTGATTTAGATGTTAATCTTATGTAAGAAGAATGATGTTCTCTAAAATTGACAGTTCCGTCTGCACTGAATAGGCCCTGAAGATATCCTATTACCGCATCTTTTGTGGCTGTAAAGATAGATTCAGGAACAGTTTTATTTTCTCCGTCTACATTCATAATGCCAAGTTTTTTAAAGAAATCGACAAAGTATTTTGAATGATATGATAGATGATAAACACCATTACCTCTTTTTACTTCTTTTATGTCAGAGCCATACCAGCTATTTAAAATCGGTTTTATATGTTCTAAAATTTCTTTATCTGCTTCTGAAAAAGTAAAACCTGCTCTGCAGTTTTTGTCTCCATCCCTTAACCACCCGTCGCCTGTAAGCCACCCCAGTACCTGCCCCAATTCTCTGCTCCATCTGTCAGGTAGATTTAGTTTATAAGTTCTTCCGTTTTTACCGATAAATTCATTTTTTACTTCGAAGGGTAACTTATTGTTTTTATTAAATCTGCCTTCTCCTGATTGAAGCAGGATTGTATGTTTTTCTTTATCCAGGTCTGTAACTTTTACCCATCCTTCATTTGTAAGGATTTTATGGTCTCCTGTACAGGTTAACTCATATCCTGATTGTGTTTCTATTTTATAGGTTTCTTTTTCTCCGGTGCAGAAAGCTTTCGATATTTTATTGAATGTTACACCACTTTGTTCCATATCTACCTGCCCTGCATTCTCAACAGGTACCCTGTTGTCTGTAGCAATGTTGAGTCCTCCTTCCGGATATTTTTCTACCAGATCTTTCATTCTCATAAGACCGAATTCTGTCGAAATAAGAGTATCTCCTGTGACACATGGATTGGTGCTTTCAATATTACCTATAAGAGGTGTCGGGTTTGCTTTATTTATCCTGTCTATAAATACTATACCAGGTTCACCGTTATTCCAAGCAAGTTCTACAATTTTTTCGAATACTTCTTTTGCTTTCAGTTTTTTTACCGGTTTACCTGTCCTTGGATTTATGAGATCATATTCTTCATCTTTATCAAGGGCTTCCATAAATTTATCTGTAATTGCGACGGAAATATTGAAATTATTCATTGAGCCTTCTTCTTTTTTACAGGTAATAAATTCCATTATTTCCGGGTGGTCTATTCTGAGAATGCCCATGTTAGCACCACGCCTGGTTCCACCCTGCTTTATAGTTTCAGTAGTGGTATTAAAAACCTTCATAAAGGATATGGGGCCACTTGCCACACCTTTTGTGGACATAACTATATCATTTTTAGGCCTTATTCGGGAAAAAGAAAATCCTGTCCCCCCGCCGCTCTGATGAATAAGTGCCGTATTCTTTATTGTTTCAAAAATACTTTCTATAGAATCTTCTACAGGGAGAACAAAACATGCCGAAAGTTGTTGTAGTTCTCTTCCTGCATTCATGAGTGTAGGAGAATTAGGAAGAAAATCCAGTTCTGCCATCATGGTATAAAATTTTTCTTCCGTATCTTTCAGGTTTGCATTACTGTCATAAAGCTTATCAGCCCGGGCAATATTTTTTGCCACTCTTCTGAACATATCCTCAGGTGTTTCTATGACATTACCTTCATTATCTTTCTTTAAATATCTTCTCTCTAAAACTGTTATGGCATTCTGTGATAAATTTAAATTTGTCTCCAGGCTTTTAGGCATCAGTTAAGGTTCCTCCTTGAATTTAAGAGTATAGGAATTTTCATTTTTAATGTCTTAAAATAAAATTTTATATGAAATTTTATATGAAGATAAACATCTAAATAATTTATCTATAAAAAAAATAAAACTTCACATGTCAGTAAAGATTTTTTGTAAGAGGTAATTTTCAGGCTCATATTAATAAATTCTTCTCAAAAAGTTATTCTCCTTTAAGAGAAATTTTTTTTTATAAAGACTTTATAGAAGCTTATAATATAAGGTTTTTTCGTTAATATATTGTAGAATTATTGCAATCTGTCATTTTTTTATGAAATAGCTTAAACCCTTATGTTATAAGGTTTTTCTCCTTGATGGTTCCAGATACTGTCTGCAGGCCTGTTAGATTGCCTTTAATGTGCCGGCAAAGAGGAGTGTGTTCTCCTTCTGTAAGACTGGCTGATAGTATTGACTTTTTTTATATTTTTTGTAAAATTAAACGGTAGGCCTGTGAATAAAGAGGTATTGTCCGGAGTTTTTATAATTTTTCAGGAGGCTATCATGGATAAGAAAAAAAAGAAAAAGAGTAAAGGTAAAACCAGCCTGAGACCGCTGATTTATATAATAATAATAGTTGTAGGGCTTTTTGTTATATCTTATACTTCTGTATATTTAATGGCAGGCATTATTGGAAAAGGTCAACCGGGACTTTGATCTGGCCTGCATGGACTATGGCCCGGTATATTATCTCATAAAGATAGATATATTCTGAATTTATTAAATAGGGATTCTGTAGCCATTTACCATGAGTCGACCAAGAACACAGCAGGTATGAACAGGAATTTGTTCGTATGTATTTCGAATTATCGGTGTAACAACCATGACCGGTTCGGTCACAGGGAAGTATGAGAATTTGTTATTCCCGTTATGCCTTATGCGTCACGCGTTACGATTCTCATATAAATCTGTTTGATAAAATTTTTGAATTAGGGGTGATTTGTTGCCTATAAATCAGGATGCCTTTTCTTTAAAAAAGAAAGGTGAAGTAAAAAAAGAAAAAGAAAGAGCCATTCTTGTAGGAGTAAGATTGCCGTCCATGTCGGCAGAAGAGGCAGAAGAATCCATAGAAGAACTGGCTTTTCTTGCTGATACGGCAGGAGCAATAGTTATAGACAGGGTAATACAGACGAGAAAATCATTGAACCCTGCCTTTTATATAGGTAAAGGCAAGGTTTCTGAATTAAAAGAACTTGCTCTTCAAAAGAAGGCCAACCTTCTTATTTTTGATGATGATCTTCGATCCCGTCAGGTGAGAAACCTGGAGGAAGATTCACAGATAAGGGTTATAGATAGAACAGAGCTTATTCTGGATATATTTGCTTTCCGTGCCAGAACAAGAGAAGCAAAAATACAGGTGGAACTGGCACAGATGGAATATACTCTCCCCAGATTAAAAAGGATGTGGACTCATTTTTCCAAGATAGAAGGCGGTATAGGCATGAGGGGCCCCGGTGAAACACAGCTTGAAGAAGACAAGAGATTGATTAAAAAAAGGATATCAAATTTAAAGAAAGCTTTAGAGGATATAGAAAAGAGCAGATATACCAGAAGAAAAGGAAGAGCAGGGTTTTTCAATGTTTCCCTTATAGGCTATACCAATGCCGGTAAATCTACTATTTTAAACAAACTTACAGGAGCAGATGTACTCTGTGAAAACAGATTGTTTGCTACACTTGATACCACTATAAGAAGACTTTATTTAAAGGATGATGTAACAGTTCTTCTGAGTGATACTGTGGGGTTTATAAAAAAATTACCGTCTCATCTGGTAGCATCATTTAAGTCTACGCTGGAAGAGCTGAAAGAAGCGGATATGCTCCTTCATGTTATAGATACAGGACATAAAAATTTTGAGGCCCATATGTTGTCAGTAAGTGATACACTGAAGGAACTGGCAATTGAACATAAACCACTTCTTTATGTCTTTAATAAGACAGATACAATTATTGAAAAGGGTCTTGTAGAAAATTTAAAAGCACGATATGAGAACAGTGTTTTTATATCTGCTCTGTCAGGTGATGGACTGCAGAGTTTAAAAGATAGAATATTTCAATATTATTCACAGAAAAATTTTTGAGTATTTTATAAATTTTGTCTGACAGACATGACCGGAACGGTCACAAACAAATATGAAAATAACAGACAGTGAAGCATAAGACTTCATCATTTTCATATAAAATCTCTGTTAATTCAGTATTTTATGGTAGATGTACACAAAATATCTTTCAATATAAAAACAGAGATGAGGAGAAAAGTATTTGGAAGGTAAAAAAATACTGGTCATAGACGATGACTTGAATATAATAAAACTTATGACCTATGTTCTGAAAAAAGAAAAATATGAAGTTATGACAGCAAAGAACGGGCAGGATGGCCTGAAACTTGTTAAAGAATTCAATCCTTCTCTCATAGTACTGGATTTGATGATGCCTGTCATGGATGGCTTCAAGTTTCTTGAAGAATTTAAATCTATTCCTGTAGAGGATATTCCTGTTATAGTTACAACAGCAAGGGGATATACAAAAGAAATAGAGAAAATTATAGATGCAGGAGCATCGGCTTATATTGAGAAACCTTTTGACAGAAAAGTATTTCTGGACACAGTCAGAAATTTTATAGATGGTGAAGAGTGAAGAGGCTTTATAGATAAATAACTTATACATATTTTAGAAAAAGGCCATATAATTTTCAGAAAAATGAACAAAAAAGAAACATTTGACAATGAATTTATATCCCATGTTACTCATGAATTGAGAACGACTGTTACCCTTATAAAAGGTTTCAGTCAGGTTATTATTGAAGATGAAGACATGGATGAAGAAAATAAGAAGGATTTTATCAGGATAATATATAATGAAAGTTGCAGACTTTCGAGTATGCTTGATAAATTAAGTTACATATCAAAACTTGACAGAAAAAGAATTTTTATAAAAAAGATTCACGTTGATCCCCTGGAGTTTATAAGAGAGATTTTGAAAAAATTTCAATCCCAGTCAGAGGAAAAATCCATTTCGTTACAATTTAATTTCTGTGAACCTGTATCTTCTGTAATGTTAGATCCTGAAAAAATGACAGTAGCACTGGAAGAAATCCTTAAGGATTCTTTCAAGGTTTTATCATGCAATGGAAAAATAGAGATAACTATTAAATTTACTGCCACGAAATTTATAATAGAAATTAAAGATAACGGCAGAGGTATACCGTCTGAAGAAATTCCTTTAATTTTTAATAAATTTTATAAGGTTTCCTGCCGGCCCGAAGACAGCGGTACCGGACTGGGGCTTACCCTTGCGGCAAAGATAATAAAATGCCATAGAGGTACTATCAAAGTAAAGAGTAATGAAAATAAGGGAACATGTTTTATAATAACCGTGCCATTAATGTAGGAGCCTGTCTGAAAAGTAATTTATTTCACATTCTTTCCACTACCAGGTTCTGGCTCGACGAAGTCTCCGAATGACAAAATATATACTCCTATTAAGAGTGCAGTTAATCTCAGGGAAAAGGTTACTCCTCTCTTCATAATAAATTCATAGCAAAAAATTAGAGATAAATTTTACAATAATGGCTTTTTGATTTTTCTGCCTGGTCCCCTTATTAACAGTGAGTTGTAAATTAAATAGAGGCAAAATAGTAAATGTCTGTAAGAATAGGTTTTCTTTCAGGAGGATTATAGATTTTTCGGAAGGCCCTTGCCCCTGACAGATATTTAATAGCTTTGGGGATGGCTTTAACATAGATTATAGTTTTCCTGCTAATTTAAATAGTGTTTCTTACTTTTATATGGATTTTCTGTTTTCCCTGTCTCTATATCTTTAATAATAGATTTTTTTCTTTCAATATACATACGGCCTGTTTCTAACATATCTATTACAGGCAGCAGAAAAAGAAAAAATACTAGCAGAAGACATAAACCCCAGAAAATCAAAAATCCCTGAGGTGATTTGAATGTTATAAAATTAACGCCTGTAAAGATCATTACCATTATACCTGCCAGTAAAATACAGGTAAAAAAACGAAGCCTTACTTTTTTCAGGGATGTTAAATGTTCCTTTGTATTCTGTCTGTTCTTCCAGTAATATAAAACTTCTGCACTTGCCACATAAAGAGCTATAAGAATAAAACTTATACAGAGTATTCCACTTAAAGATAATTTTAAGAGATTCATAAATATTGTAACCGGTCATAATTGACAGTTATTTTTTTGACTGTGTTATAAATTTCGTGTAAACCTTCATGGTGAATTTACAGAAAACATCTGACGCTTTCATTTTATTTCTTTTTTTTCTTCTTAAAGGTTTTCAGATGTTCTTCTTTATCTTTTTTTATTTCTTCTACTTTTTTTCCTATATATTCATTGATTTCTTCATCTGTTGTAAATATGTCGTCTTCCTCTATTTCTTTATCAGAAATTTCCTCTTTTTTTTCAGCAGTCTCAAATGTTTCCTCTTTTTTTTCAGCAGTCTCAAATGTTTCCTCTTTTTCTTCAGCAGTCTCAAATGTTTCCTCTTTTTCTTCAGCAGTCTCAAAT
>JBEHWP010000195.1:0-9290 GCA_040217665.1 Vulcanimicrobiota bacterium | reverse complement strand
GCATAAAACTGGTAATAAATATTTTTATTGAAAAAAATGAACAGCAGAAATTATCTTCCGAAGATATAGGTAAATTAATAAGTAATGATCTGGTAGAAGCTATGTCTGTTCCGGAATTTAAACTTACGCCTGTAAAGAATTTCGTAACAAAAGAACAATTTACTGAACTTACGGAAACATATAAATTTCAATATAAGAATCTTTCTGAAGATTTAACCGGTTATGATTATCTTCTTCTCATAAATATAGGACTGACAGGTGAAAATCATAATCAAATATTTATAGAAGGATCTTTTTTCAATACATTTACAGAAAAACCATATGGTACATTTTCTCGTTCCTATACAAGAGGAGCAATAGAACAGTTCGACATATTCCTCCTTAACTCCATTACAGAAATTGAAATGTATTTTTCTCCATTCTGTAAAATTATAGAAGAAAAAGAACTGCCCGTTACAGGTACCATAATAATGGAAAAAAATGAAATCAATATACCGTGTAATGAAAAAATCACAGGCCACGTATCGGAGCTTTTAAATAAATACGGAGAACATATAACAGATTATACAGGTAATAAGCTGTCAGTAGCCGTAAGGCTTGCAGAAGGTTCATCAGGACAGATAAACCCGGAAAAAAACAACTGGCATATAATCTCACCCGATGAAAAAGGTGACCTTAAATTTACCTATATTCCGCCTGAAGTAATTCCACAGGACGGAGTAAAAGACATTATAGAGCTTGCAACCTTTATGTATGGTATGACAGGGAGAAATATTGCCACTAACACCATAACACTTCATAAAGAAAGTATACCTGTGCCGTCATCAACGCCGTCTCTGACGCAGACTCCCGGCCCCGCAGATACTCCTGTCACGCCGGGACAGATAATTTCAGGTAAAAACCTTATGGTCAATATAAGTTTTACTCATTATAATTACATTTATCCTGCCGGTAAACCGAGAGATAAAGGACAGGACTATGCAGAAGTATTAATACTTACAGATAATAAACCGCTTACAGGAGCATCATTAAAGGTATTTTCCTTTGAGCCCGGCAAAACACCTCCTACATCGGAAATATTAAAAGACACTCTGTCAGGGGGAGGAACAATGAAAGAAATAAATGACGGTTATTACGGCATAGGATATGTACCTGTTATGGGAGAGTTTTCCCACGTAAAATTTTATCCCGGAGGAATTATAATTTTAATAATCAGATATAACGGGAATCTAATCGGCATGAAATCTTTCCATGTTCCTTCTTTCTCAATAAAAGGGCCGGAACAGGGAAAAACCTATCCTGCAGGGAATAAATTAAAAGCCTCTCTTTCTTCTGCCGATAAAAATAAAAATACCATTTACAACTGGTATAATTATAAAATAGATAAAAACGGTAACAGAACCGGTATAGAGTTATCCGCTCAATCAACAACATCTGTAACATATAAACCATCAACAACAGGGGGAAAAGAAACAGATAATATATTGAAAGTAAAAGCTTCTATCAATGGAACAACAGACATATTATCCCCTGACGGTTACTGGATTTATAATATATCGACAATTCAGGAAATATGGTACAGAGTAAAACCTTCCGGAGAGAAAATCTTTGCAAAATGGAAATATCTTAAAGATGAAATTAAAAACAGAGGCATCAGAAACAGGAAGATTTTGATAAAATAGTAGCCGGTTATCTCAGTACCGCTCAAGATAAGTCAGTATCCATTTCTAAAACCTGTCCCTGTCCGGACTCTTCCGGAAAAGATATGATCCTGTTGCATGGCAAACTGGTTTTGCAGACTGTTAATATTTTGCGTCTATATAATTTACAACTCTCTTTTAATACGGCATATCTTTTCCTCCAGAGCCCGGACAGGGACAGAAGCGTGTTCCATATTTTTTAGTTACCAATTTGCCTGTTACGATACTCAATGACCAGTGACTGATGAGCGGTGACCGGTTAAATTGATGCACAAAATCTGTTTATTTCTCACAACTCACCAATCAAAACTTGAGTGCATACAAATTTCCGTTATTACATCCTATATAAAGTGTTCTTTCTATGACAGAAGGTGAAGAATATATTTCTTCTCCCAGATAATAGCTCCATCTTCTGATGCCTGTTCTGGCGTCAAGGGCATAAATATTACAGTCGCAGCTTCCGAAATATACAGTACCAAAATCAAGGGCTGGAGAAGAAACAATTTTATCATCTGTAAAAAATTTCCATATACATTTGCCTCTATCCATATCCAGAGCATAGAGATTACCATCATAGCTTCCAATATAAACTCTTCCGTAACCAGTACAGGGACAGGTTGTTATATGGTCGCCTGTTCTAAACTGCCATATTACATTCCCTTCTGTAACATCTATTCCATATACGATTTCTCCTGCTCCTATAAAAAGTGTGTTACCGTATAAAGCAGGTGAAGAAAGAATATAGTTTTCGAGTTGAGTCTTCCATATTAATTCTCCCGTATTACAGTCCAGACAATAAAGGTTTCTATCGGAAGAAGCAAAGAAAATTCTTCCTTCCGTTATTGATGGTGTGGAGTTAATCCTGTCTTCACTTTTAAAATACCACCTTTTCACTCCTTTTTCCAGATCAAGGCAATAAAAACAGGAATCTCCTGAACCGAAAAAAATCGAATTTTCATATATTGCAGGTGATGATTTAACAATGGCTTTTGTTTTGAAATTCCAGATTTTTTCACCTGTTTTTATATCAAGTCCGTACACAGACCCGTCAGATGAGCCAAAATAAACCATATTATGAATAACAGAAGGAGAAGAAAATATTTTCCCTTCTGCAGAAAATCTCCATATCTCGGTACCTGTATCTCTATCAATACTGTAAAGATTACCGTCACAGGATCCAACAAACACCTCTTTTTCAGTAACAGCAGGGGAAGAATGTATTTTATCACCGGTAATGAAAACCCATTTTTCAACAGGAGATAATTGTTCCGGGAAAGAACCGGTTCTATCGGGAGAAGAACAAAACATTGTCCAGCCTGGCCTGTAAAAAAACAGAGCTTTTTCTTCATCCAGTATTTTCTTACATCCGGTACAGTTATTTACTTCCAGAGAATTCTTTTCAGAACATGCAGAACAGCTTATAACCTTATGTTTTGCCCAGAGATTTTCTTTTAAATATATAAGATCCTGTTTCATCTCTTCTACATGTCCGTAACGATTGGAACTTTCTACATTCATAGCCCTGAGGATAATCCTCTGTAACTCTTTTGAAATGGAAGGGTTTATCTCTACCGGGGGAACAAGTTCTGAACTGTTATTGTAAATATAAATAGATTCCTTTGGTATTTTAGATGTTATAAGATAATAAAGAGTGGCTCCGAAAGAATATATATCACTTCTTCCATCTGTAGGGCCAAAGCCGTACTGTTCGGGAGGACAGAAACCGGGGGAACCGGTTTTTATAATAGCCCTTGTGGCTTTAAAGGCATTGTATAACTTTGCAAGGCCAAAATCTATGAGTTTTATCTTATTTTCTTTATTTACCATTATATTTGCAGGTGTTAAATCTCTGAATATAACAGGAGGATTTCTGCTGTGAATATAAAAAAGAACATCACAGACCTGCAAAGCCCAGTCAATGACATCTGCTTCATGAAGAAAACCTTTACTTTCTTTTACAAGCTGAAAAAATGTTTTCCCTTCTACATAATCCATTACAAAATAATATCTGTTATTTTCGTAGAACCAGTCAAGAACCCTTGTCAGATAAGGATGTTCCAGAGACGAAAGTATTTCTGCTTCCGTTTTGAACTGTTCCAGTACTTCTTTTTCAAACTGTTCATCTTCATCAGCAGAACGTTCAGGAATGGGGCTTTCATTAAGACAGAAACCGCCCCTTCCGTCACTGCAAAGGGCAAACATTTCTTTCACTGCCCAGAATTTACTGTTCAATCTCAAGTCTCTTGCCAGATATACAACACCCCAGCCCCCTCTTCCAAGGACTTTAACTATAACATATCTGTCTTTAAGTATTGTGTCTGCTTTCAGAAGATCTATCATTAAAATTTCACCCTTATGGCAAGAGGTTTTATAGAATAATGAACAGGGGTTTTTCCAAGGAGTTCACCGTCTATCTGACAGTATACGGGAGGGTCTGTTGTAATCTCAAATTCACTGGAAGTAAAGTACGGTATTTCTCCCCAGTCCAGATGGCTTTCTGTGAAAACTTCCAGAACTCTTGTAGCAATATCAACTGCATCATCTGAAAAAGGTATTACTATTACATCGAGAGCTCCGTCATTGGGTATGGCTTTTAATGCCAGTTTAACACCGCCTCCATAGTAGGCAAGATTCCCTATAACAATGAGCCAGAAAGGTGACTCATAGGTAATATTTTTATCCAGAAAATGAATTTTTGCTCTTGTGCTTTTTTTCTCATTTTCCAGAAAAAGCATCTGTGCTCCTTTAAGGATAAATCCGAAACTGCCCATAGCTTTCTTCAGTGCAGGTTCCATCTCATAGACCACCCTGGCATCAAGACCAATTCCTGACGTAATCAGGAAATGACGGCCATTTGCAACACCTACATCCCATATTTGTTCTGAAGCTTCCAGAAAATGTCTGCATGCCTGTTTTGTATCAAGAGGAACATCCATGGATTTTGCAAGTATATTTTCTGTTCCCAGAGGGATAATTCCCATAACAACATTCGTATCTACAATACCGTTAACTACTTCATTTATAGTCCCGTCTCCTCCGCAGGCAATTATATGGCTGTAGCCCTGACTGACAGATTCCCGGGTAAGACGGGTTCCGTCTCCTGTTCTGGCCGTCGTCTTGATAGTAATGGAAATTCGTTCATGGGAAAAAACTTCTATAATATCTTCAACGGGGTGGAACCTGGTAATACCTTTCATTGATAGCCCTGATATAGGATTCATAATCAGACAAATTTTCCGGTCTTTCATGGGTTCCTCCTGATTTTTTCTACAGGTGAGCTTGAAAGGTGAGATTAGCCTCACTGTGATGTTAAATTTCCACATAAAAACAGAAAAATCCTTTCTTTATGAAAAGAATTCATCAGTTCAAATCATGTCATTCCAAATAATAAAAGAAAAAATCAATAAATCTGCTCTTATGTCACCTGAATAGAACTTGCCTGGCACATTAAGAAAAAGATAATAAAACTATAAGGAGGTGGATAAGATGCTGGATATAGAAAAAGCCTTAAAATATAACTGGATATTAAAACCCTTAACAGGGATGAGTATAACAAAGTTTCAACAGATCCTTATATTATTTAGAGAAACGGTAGAAAAAGACTTAACAGGAAATAGAAAACACATCAAAGGACGAAAACATTCACTTCATAGTTTAGAAGACAAATTGTTTTTTATTCTATTATATATAAATTGTTATCCTACTTTTGAACTGCTGGCTTTCTTATATGGAGTCCACAGAAGTCAAATATGCAGATGGGTAAAGGAATTAGAACCTGTTTTAAATAAGTCTATCGGTCTTAAAATACATCCTCATAAAAAACCTGTAAAACATTTTGATGAATTTATCAACGTATATCCTGAGATAAAATCTATCTTTACTCACGAAGTATACTATACCGAGCAATCTATAAAATTACCTGTAAAAAAGAGCCATGCAAAATATATAAAACTTATTAATGTTTTAATGTATTGAGTGATAAGTAGCTGACAATCACTCTAAATAAAGCCAGACGTTCAGGCAAAAATACAGTGATACATACCTGGAACACAGTTGTCACAGCAAGCAGATATATGAAATTTTGAATTTCGCAACAAATTATATTTTTTTTATATTAAACTATCCAGTTCTGACCGTTATCTGAGATTTATATGCCTGTAAAAGATATTTACCTTAATAAATATTATAAGGATATACCATCATAATGAAAAACTTTAACGTCAAAAAAATTTATAAGAAAAATTAATTTTATAGGAGGTCAAATATATGCTGTAAATATAAACTTCTAACAGTCATGACCGGAGACCGGAGTGGTCACAACCAGATATGAAAATGAATAGACAGTGAAACATAAAACTTTATCATTTTCATATAAAAATATTAAAGTCCTTTATTGTTTTTCAATAAAATTAAAAATTTTAACTAGTAAGGAGGTAAATAAAATGGATGTATACGGTGGAATATATGGTTCCAGAGCGACAGGTTTTTACGGAATGGATTTCTGTAATTTCGGAGGATTTGTAAATATTTACCAGGCTTTTGCCAGTATGCTCAGATTCAGTAATGTTTTCGGCATCTCAAATTACAACTCAAATTACGGGCAGAATACCTCGTCTGTTCCCGGCAGGATAAATAATTCGGCAGTATATAGCGAAAGTGGTTTTAATTCTTTTGTACCAAATTTACGTGTGGGAGAAAAAGGATACGGCACAGACGAAGCCTGGTCGGAGAGTGTTTCTTATTCTAATAATCAGAATGCGCTGGGTAGTAATTATAATATGGCTGAAGCAGGTAATTATGAAAGAAAATTATATGAATACGACAGGATTAAGGCAGTAGACTATCATTTCCAACAGGGGCAGATAATACAGAATAAAGATGTTCAGTCCGAAACAGAAACAAAATTTTATGATCCGATTATTATAGACCTAGATGGAAACGGAGAGCTCGATGTAACAGGGAGAGACGATTCTGAAGTCAATAAAAATTACAAAACAAAGACATCTACAACTGAAGCAAATCACAGAGGTACCACCGCTGAAGAACGTAAAATCACAGGGAAAGCGAGAGCAAAGGACGTAACTACCACTACTACCACAACATGGGATACATATAAGGATTGGGATAATAAAATTGATTACGATATTGACGGTGACGGGAAGAAAGACCGTACCGAATGGCTGAAAAAAGGAACAAATGACGGCATACTTGTTTACGATAACAATAAAGACGGTAAAATTACAGGTAATGAACTTACCAATGAACATACCCTTGACGGAAAAACTCATGCCTACCAAAGCGGATGGGAAAAAGCGAAGGCTCTCGGTGATAAAGACAATGACGGAATACTAAGAGGTGATGAATTAAAGGGGTTCTCTGTATGGATTGATAAAAACGGCGATGGTGTAACAGATAAAGGGGAACTGAAAAGTACGAATGAGCTGGGGCTTTATGAAATTAATTGTAATTCCGGTGAAGTAGGTCGCAGAAAGGAAATTGCCAGTGAAAAGGGCTCTTATGCAAATGTTTACAGCGGTAGTTATGACTCATTCGGGAATAATTACGGAATGACAGACACGTATATATCGGAGGCATCGTGGGTGATGACCGGTGGCATGACAGGAAATACAGAAGTGATTGAAATGAAACAACCTGAACGACCGGAAAAGCCTGTGGCTCCTCCTGTCAGTAAGACACAACAAACATCAGAAACAAAAGGGAAACTGGAAATCAGAGACGGCATTATTTACACACCGGGAGGATACAAAATAACCTACGAGGAAGTCTTCGGTGTTGAAAAAGGTGTCTGCATAAAGGGTATGAGTGACGAGGGTACCAAAGGTAAAACAACTATAAGGTCAAATAAAAGTCCGATTTATGTAGGTTCATCAAGTGTACCGATATGGAGTTCGAAAGATAAGACTACAACATTTAATCTTCCTGATGGAACAAAGATCACCGTGAAGGCAGACAATAAGATGCAGAGTGCGGATGTATATTACGGAAATGATCATATACATACTGACGGCGGTTACAAAGGTAAATTTACACAGAATACTCATGACGGATACCTGGCAGATGTTCTGCAGGATGACGGGACTTCTGTTTATGCGGCAGGAAATGATGTGGGAACATGGTATAAAAACGACGGGAATCAGGTTTCTTACAGAGGCATATAAATATAATAGTTACTTATGTTCTCCGGTTCTTAGTGCTTATAACGGTAATTATTCCACTGGTTATAGTCGTGACGCGTAACGCGTGATGCGCAATGTCATTAAGTTAAGGATTCATTCTATTCCTATGTAAGGAATTTGCTTCTTGTTTCCTCTCCCTCAAGGGAGAGGATTAAGGAGAGGGTGTTTTTTATGACTATACTTATCATCTTCTATATTTATAATATGCCTTTGAAAGACACCCTCCCTTAGTCCCTCCCTCAAGGGAGGGAAAATAAAACGTCATTTTCTTAACTTAATGCCATTGCGCGTGATGCGTGACGAGAGGAGACAAGATTACAGATTATCCGGTGTCGTATTTACCGCTGGCAGTCCTTAGTAATACCGTAACATGTAAATTCGTAACCATTTATGAATTATTTAGTGAGTAGTGAGTGGGTTTTATACTCGCTATCCACTACTTACTCTTTATAGTTTTTTTGATACGCTTTTACCTGTCTCGGTACTTAGTATCGCAACAGGCAAGTTAGTAACCGAAATCTTATTTATCGTAACGCGTGACGGGAACAAAAACGTCATGTCTATACATGATACATAATTTTTTTTCGGATACCCTTTTACCCGAATCTATGCTCAGGAGGTAGATATTATAATGGTTAGTTTCCCATTGCCTATAACAGAACTTCTGGACAAAATCAATGATGTATACCGACAAATTTCTGATATTAAGGAACTAAAGGATGCATTGGCTCAGGCAGAAATATTTCACAACAGGTCCAGGAGTCAGTTTTTATTTTTTAATAAAATGAAATCGGACAGTGATGAGGTGAATAAATTAAACGAGTTTTTAAATGAGAATTATAATAGGATGTACAGGGAATTTAACAAACTCATTGAATTTATAAATACAGGTAAAGCCGACATTTTATCTTCTGCCTCTCTTGGGATCCAGGAAACTTCTTATTTGATAACAAAAAATTTGCAGGCATTGAATAAAATAAAAGAAAAATCCAGAACTTTTTCGCCTTTTCTTATGATTGATGATTTTATTAAACTTGGTCTAAATGTTTATAATGAAAAGTTAGAAAAGAAATTTATTCTTGAAAAAATCCCATTTCTAGTTGCCTTAAAAGAAACTATTCATAAAGACTTCAATAAATTTGAAGAATTTTACCCGGAGGCTGAAGAAATAATTGACGAACTTGAAAAGTCTATGGAAGATATTGAAAGAGGGATAGGAGCGGTATATATTTATACTCAAAACGAAAACAAAGAAGATCTGCTAAACGGTCTGAATCTTCTTGGTGATGCTTCCCGGAACCTTTACGATTATTTAAATAAAATGGGAGATTATAAAGTAAAGTATAGATATAATCCCAATCCGTATGTAGATGAATTTTTATGTTGTTTTGCT
>JBEHWP010000194.1:0-9295 GCA_040217665.1 Vulcanimicrobiota bacterium | reverse complement strand
TTTTCTTATACTGTTGACACCTATAAAAAGGCAGGAAAAGAAGCAGTTTTTTACGGTCATCCTGTTATGGGAAAACTCAGGCCTTCTATGAAGAAAGAAGAAGCTTTTAAGTTTTTCGGTCTTTCTCCTCATAAATTATGTGTAAGTATTTTTCCGGGAAGTAGAAACCATGAAATCACCCGTATGATACCTGTTTTCATAGAAGGAGCCAGGATTATCAGGAAAAAATTGCCTGAATTACAGTTTGCCCTATCATGTGTTTCTCCATATATGGAAGATAAAATAAAATATTATCTGATAAAATATAATTTCGATGCAAAAATTATTACAGGTTACCCCTATGATCTTATGAATATCTCACATTTTATTATTGCTACATCAGGTACGGTTACACTGGAAGCAGCTTATTTTAATGTCCCTATGGTTATCGGATATAAAATTTCCCGTCTGTCCTGGTTTATCGCTTTAAGAACCTTACATTTACCTCCTTATGCAGGATTGCCAAATCTTATAGCCCGTAAGGAAATAGTTCCGGAATTTATACAGAATAATCTTTCTCCTCAGGCTATAGCAGAAAAATCACTGGAAATTATATCAGACACAGAAAAAATGAAACATATGAAAGAGGAATTAAGTAAAGCCATAGAAACACTTGGCACTTCTGATGCAGGTGAAAAGATTGCAAAAGAGATTTATTCGATGATTAAATAAGAATTGACCTGGATTTATACGATTGGCACGATTACCAGAATTTTTTAGATTCAGTTCTTTCCTGTTAATCCATAAAATCCTGATAATCTTGGTTTTTTTTTCATAATTACATTGCCATTTATAAGTGATTAAGTGTATAATATTTTTCTATATACGTTTATGTGATTCTTTACAACCCGTAACGCGTCACCAGTCACTCGTTACGTTCAATAAAGGGGATATTTATGAGACTTGAAGATATAGCAGAACAGCTTAATTGCTCCTTAACAGGAAATGGCAATATTGAAATCAAAAGAGTAACAGGTATAAAAGAAGCGGTAGAAGGAGACCTTACATTCCTGGCAAATAAAAGATATATTCCGGAATTGAAAAGAACAAAAGCTTCGGCTATTATAATCTCCAGAGACTACCCTGAGATTCCTGTTGCCACTTTAAGGACAGATAATCCGTATCTTGCTTTTGCTAAAGCAGTAGAACTTTTTTATGAGCCCATTCCTGTATTGTCGGGAATTCATCCCGGAGCAGTAATTTCTCCCGGAGTCGTTATAGGTAAAAATCCGTCTATTCATGCCTGTGCAGTCATAGGAGACCATGTAGTAATAGGAGATAATGTGATAATATATCCCAATGTTACTGTCTATCCGAATGTTATTATAGGTAATAATGTGGTCATTCACTCCAATTCTGTTATAAGAGAACATACACAGTTAGGAAATAATGTTATCATACAGAACGGAGCAGTAATAGGAGGAGATGGTTTTGCTTTTGCAAAATCCTGTGACGGTACCTATTATAAAATAGCCCAATCAGGTAAGGTTATAATAGAAGATAATGTGGAGATACAATGTAATTCTGCTGTTGACAGAGCTACTATTGGAAATACTGTTATAAAAAAAGGTACTAAAATTGACAATCTGGTTCAGATAGGACATGGATGTCAGATAGGTGAAAATTCTATATTATGCGGTCTTGTAGGTCTTGCAGGCACTACTGAAGTTGGCAATAATGTTGTCCTTGCCGGCCAGGTCGGAGTGGCAGGGCATGTTTCAATAGGTGATGATGTCTGTGTTACAGGACAGAGCGGAGTAACCAGTTCAATAAAAGAAAAAGGTGTCTTTGCCGGCCTCCCTTCAATCAGGGCATCTGCATGGAAAAAAGCTGCAGTGTGTTTTGAAAAACTTCCCGAATTATTTAAAAGAATTAAAAAAATAGAAAAATTTCTAGATAGATTTGATGAAAAACGTGAAGAATGAACAATCAGATCTGATTATAATTACAAATGGCCCGGGGGAACTTGCCTCATGGGTTAAGCCTGCAGTAAATATTATAAAAGATAGTGAGAATCCTCCCAGAATAAGTATATTTCTTCCTCCATGCCCTTTCTCAAGCGGCCAGGAAGAAAGGATTGCACGGAATATTCCGGGTGTTGATATTGTTTTAAATCCTCTGGAATTTATAAAATTTCTCATATCCGGTAAAACAGTTGATTTTAAATCTTTAAAGAAAGGTATTGTTCTGTTTCTTGGAGGAGAACCGCTCCATGCTTTTCTTGTAGGAAAAAGACTTGGTTTTCCTGTTATGGCCTACAGTGAGAGACCATCATTTCTGAACAGATATTTTATTTATTCTCTTGTACCTTATGATCATGTGAAGAAAAAGCTTGTAAAATCCGGTATAAACTCTGAAAATATAATGATTACAGGGAATCTGACTCTTGGTTCTATAAATGTCTCTCTTACGAAAGATGAAGCATTAAACCTCTGGGGACTATCTAAAGACTTATTTATCGTAGGGCTTATGCCAGGGAGCCGTCCTGTGCTGTTAAAACATGCCCTGGCCTATATGATGAAGGTTGCAGAAGAGGTATGTAAAGAGGTGAAAGCACAGTTTATTGTGCCTCTTTCTCCTTATATAACCATAGATAAGCTGAAATCTTCCCTTGGTGATACAAAAAACCTTATGCTGGAAGGGTCATCAGGGGAATTAAACAAAGACGAATATGGTTTCTTTATAAACACTGCCGGTAATATAAAGATAAGAGTGGTAGAAAATAATCAATATAATGTTATAAACTGCAGTGACCTTATAGTTTCTATTCCCGGTACAGTAACTGCTGAAGCAGCATCACTCGGTATTCCTTCTGTCGTATGTTATTCTTACAATAAGCCTGAAATAATACCTGTAGGAGGATTACCTGCCATCCTGGGGAAGATTCCTCTCACAGGGCCTTTACTTAAATTTATTGTATGGAAGTTATTTCAGAGACTGAAGTTTTTTGCCATACCGAATATTGTAGCAGGAGAGGCCGTTATTCCTGAAATAAGAGTTAATTATAAGGCACAGGAAGTAAGCCCTGTTGTTGTAGAATTACTTCTTAACAGTGAAAAAAGAAAAGACATATCGGAAAAATTAAAAAAACTTTTTATGAGAGAAGGTGCATCTCAGAGTTTATCTGATAAAGTGCTGGAAGTTCTGGATAATCTTAATGATAAAGGAGAGTAAAAATTATATGTTCGTACCGCGTAATGCGTGACAGGAGAAATACATTGATTTTATAAGAATATGAGAAATTTTATTTTTAAATACAGAGGAATTTTATTACTGCCACCGGCTTTTATTATACTTGTTTTCGGTAAACCTTCAGTCATATCCTTTCTGGCAGGTTCATTATTGATTTTTGCAGGAGAGCTATTAAGAGTGTGGGGTGTTGGCTATGCAGGAAAAACTACAAGGTCAGACCATGTGGAAGCACCGTTTCTTGTTACGGCAGGGCCTTATTCTTATGTAAGAAATCCTCTTTATGCAGGTAATTTTCTTATAGGTCTTGGCTTTTCGATTATGGCTGCCGGAGGAGTAACCTATCAGGTCGGACTTTTTATTGTTCTCTTTTTTATCTTTTCTGCTTTTATTGTTTACGGAACTATCATTCCCCTGGAAGAGGCATTTTTAAATGAAAAGTTCGGAGAAGATTTTGTAAATTATAAGAATTATGTCCCCAGGATTTTTCCATGGAAAAAGCCCTATGAAACCAGAAAAGGGATTTTTTCATGGGAACCGGTAAAAACAGGAGAGATTCATACCTTTATTTATCTTGGACTTGCTTATGTGATATTTCTTTTTAAGCTTATTATGTAACAGGGACGTGACGCGTCACGCTTATGTCTGAAGAACTGACAATATATCATACAAATGACATTCATAACAGACTCCCCGGAGATTTTGTCTTTCCGCAGAAACCGGATCTTCTTGTGGATGCAGGTGATGCCATAGGAGGAAGTAATACACTTTTCAGATTTCATGAACCGGTACTGTGTAAAATGAGAGACCTGGGCTATGACTGTATGGCTATGGGCAATCGTGAATTTCATTATATAAGATCTATAATGAAAAAAAGAAGAGAAGAAACCTGTTTCCCTGTTTTATCGGCCAATTTACACGATCTTACCGGCAGAACAGATGGAATTATTTCTCCTTTTATCATAAAAGAGATAAAGGGAATTAAAGTGGCAGTTCTGGGACTTACTGTTCAGATATTACCACCGGGATCTTTCTGGGAAAAAATTTTTAAATTTAAATTTTTAGATCCTGTCACTACAGCTCTGGAATATATACCGAAATTGAGAGAAAAAGCTCATTTTATAATAATTCTTTCCCATGTGGGAAAAGATGGGGATATGAAAATTGCCGGAACTGTGCCGGGAATTGATCTTATCATAGGAGGCCACAGCCATACTCCGATGGAAAAACCGCTGGAAGCAGGGGAGGCTTTAATAGTTCAGGCAGGTTACCATGCAAAAAGTTTTGGCTCTTTGAACGTTAAACTGAGTAAATCGGAGAGTAATTACAGATTGGATGGATTTGAATTTGAGCTTATTCCTTTCGGAGTGAAAAGTAAATAATGAAAAATATACTTTTTTTAAGTAACGGCTATGGAGAAGACACTATAGCTGCTTATATCATAACAAATCTCAGAAAGAAAACAGATTGCAATATTTCTGCTTTTCCTCTTGTAGGAACAGGGAAATCCTATCAATCTTTTGACATAACTATAGTCGGTCCATGTAGAGATCTTCCCAGTGCAGGAGACCTTCATTCACCTGTAAGACTTTTTCAGGATATAAAATCAGGCCTTTTTAATCTTCTATTGGAACAGTATTTATTTCTCAGAAAAATAAGAAAAAATATTCATATTGCCGTTGCATCAGGCGATATATATCCTGTAATCATGGCATCATTTTCAGGGATTAAACCTCTTGTATTCATAGGAACTGCAAAATCTAACCGGTATTATCCCTATTCATATGCGGAAAAATTTTTAATAAAGAAATTCTGTAACATTACCTTTACAAGGGATCTTCCCACATCTGGAGACCTGAAAAAATCCGGTATAAATTCCATCTATGCCGGTAATCCCATGATGAACTGTTTCGAAATTTCAGATGAAAATTTCGGAATAGAGCCTGACAGGACTGTTATAGCAATACTTCCCGGAAGCAGAGATGTGGCTTACAGGGATTTTCCCGTTATTCTTTCGGCAGTTGAACAGATTTTTCTTATGTCTTCTGTTAACATGTCTTTTCTCGCAGCACTTTCTCCTTCTATTGAAGCAGATAAACTTCCCGCTTCAGGCTGGGATTTTTACCGGGAAAATCCTTTTACGGCATGTTTAAAAAAAGGCAGGTTAGAGATAAAATTAATAAAAAATAAATTCGGTGATATTATCACCAGGGCAGATATTGTTATAGGTCAGGCAGGAACAGGAAATGAACAGGCGGCAGGGCTCGGTAAACCTGTTGTGGCTTTTGACTCGGAAGGACATGCTGAACCAGGATGGTATCGTGCAAGACAGAAGGGTCTTTTAGGAGATAGTCTGAGTATTGTTAATGGTTCCGGTGAAGCTATTGCAAAAGAAATTTTATCCATTCTTGAAGATAAAACCAGAAGAAATTACATGAGTAAAACTGGTAGAGAAAGAATGGAGGATAAAGACTGTCTTGATAGAATATCAGAAGAAATCATAAAGCTTTTATAGGAAAGGGGTATATATGACAAACATACACAGTACGGCAATAATTCATCCTTCAGCCAGATTGCATGACCGAGTGGAAATAGGCCCCTATACTATCATTGGTGAAGATGTGGAAATAGGAAGCAATACATATGTGGGTCCACACTGTGTTATAGAATTTTCTACCATAGGCAGAAATAATCATATTACTGCGTCATCTTTTATAGGTACTCCTCCTCAGGATTTTAAATATCATGGAGAAAAAACATCCCTTGTTATAGGAGATAATAATATTATCCGCGAAGGCGTTTCCCTCCACCGTGGATCTACTGCAACGGGAGTAACAGTAATAGGCAGCAACTGTATGTTTATGGCCTATGCTCATATAGGACATGATTGCAGGATAGGCAACGGGGTTATCATGGCAAATTCGGCAGAAGTGGCAGGTCATGTTGAAATAGGTAATAATGCTTTTATTTCTTCTCTTATAGGTATACATCAATTTGCAAGAATAGGTTCTCTTGTAATGCTTGGAGCAGGTTCTATGGTCAGTCTGGATATCCCTCCTTTCTGCACAGCTCAGGGAGACAGAGCAAAACTTGTAGGACTGAATATTATAGGTTTACGCAGGGCAGGTATATCGGGAGAAAGTATTAAATCTATCAAACATGTTTATAAAACTCTTTTTCTTTCAAATCTCTCTTTGAAGGATGCCTTTACAGAACTCAGAGATTCTAATTTGTCTCATGAAGCGGAGTCTATGGTGCATTTTTGCGAAGATTCGAAACGGGGAATTGCTAGACCCAGGAATAAGAGTAAAACTGATTTCAATGAATAATTTCTGCCAGTTAATTTTATCGAACCGGTTATGAGTGTTTAATACTATGGTGACCATAAATAACACATATTTGCTCTAGTAGTTAACCACACTGATGGGTAACATTCGTCATTGCGAGCGAAGCAAAGCAATCCTACTGGTAGAAGTTAATTCGACGGAATTGCTTCGTCCCTATGGCTCCTCACAATGACACACATCTTAATCATTGTGACTGTCTACTAAAAATAAATATTTTATGCTCATATAATTGAGATAAAACCTCTGATTTTTCACTTTTCAGAAATTTGGCATAAAATTGGCATGATAATTCTATGAATATTTTATTTATAAGCAACGGTTACGGAGAAGACAGTGTTGCTGCTCTGTTAATAGAAGAACTCAAAAAAAGAAAAGTTTTTAATATAAAAGTGCTTCCTCTTGTTGGAAGCGGTGAAATTTTTGATTTTCCCGATGTCGAAATACTGGGGGCACGGGTAAATCTTCCCAGCGGAGGACTTATAAATAACAATCTGTCTGCTCTCATTAAAGATATTAATGCCGGGCTTTTAACGTTAACTCTGAAACAGATTGATATTCTGAGAAAAAGTTCTTTTGATTTAATTATATGTGTTGGAGACAGATATCCTGTTATACTGGCAGGTCTTTTTACATCCAGTCCTTTGATTTTTGTGGCCATTGCCCAGTCTGTTCATGTCAGGGGTTATTCATTGTTTGAAAGATTACTTATGAAAGGTCGGGTTAACATGGTTTTTCCAAGAGATGCCGAAACAACTGTATATCTGAATGAAGCAGGTATTTCGTCTGAATTTATTGGAAATCCCATGATGGATACCTTTACGATTCTGCCATGTAATATAGATATACCATCCGGTGCCGGAGTAATAACAATACTTCCGGGAAGTCGTTCCGAAATATGGTATAATGTGAAAATTTCTCTCTCTGTATGCAGGAAAATTTATTCCCTTAACAGAGAAATTATATTTTTGATGGCTCTTTCTCAGAGAGTTTTACTGGAAAAATTTTATGAATATATTCTGAAAGAAGGATGGAACTTTTCAGAAGATAAAGATGTAATAAACCTTGTACACAGAGATGGCACAGAAGTGAAAATGTCTCAAAAATGTTTCGGCTATATGATACACCGTGCAGATGCGGTTCTGGGCCTTGGAGGAACAGCAAATGAACAGTCTGCCGGCCTCGGAAAACCTGTCGTTACCTTCTGGAGTCCTGAAAGACAGGTAAGACCGTCTTTTATAAAACATCAAAAATCTCTTCTCGGTGAATCTCTTATCATTGTTTCTGCAGAACCTGATACTATAGCAGACAAATTACTGGAACTCCTGAGAAATCCTTTAAATGCACGTGAACTAGGACAGATTGGATCCGCCAGAATGGGAGGCAGAGGAGGAACAAATAAAATAGTTGATTATATTATAGAATTTGCAGAACATCTCAGGAAGGATAATTCTTAACAGGAAAGAAAAATAGTTAATAAATAATTTTTTGGAGGTCTTAATTATAAAATGATTAAAAAAGTAGCACTTATTGAAACCCATACGGATATACCGAATATTTACTCTTCTTTTGTTTCGCCCAGGGTCGGAATTCCTATAATCGGACGTATACTTAAAAGTAAAGGTTATGAAATAGATATATATAATGACAAAATAAAGAAACCCGGCATAAAACAATTACTTAAATATGATCTCATAGGTATATCGTCACTGACAAATACGTCTCTTGTAGGATATAAATATGCAGACAGTCTGAAAAAACATAATAAAATAGTTGTTCTGGGAGGCCCTCATGCCACGTTCCTCCCGGAAGAAGGTCTGTCTCATGCCGATTATGTCGTAAGAAGGGAAGGGGAAGAAACACTTATAGAATTAATAGAAGCAATAAATAATAATAAATCCCTTGAAGGCATAAAAGGTCTTTCTTTCAAAAGAAACGGCGATATAATCCACAATGAAGACAGAGAATTTAAAGATGAATATTTGAAGATTTCTCCTGATTATTCTCTTATAAAAGGTGCAGATGATGCCAAAAAAGGTCTTATTTCTAAATATACTTATTTTACCAATGTATATACTTCCAGAGGCTGTCCTTATAACTGCAGATACTGTACCGTCATAAAGATTGCAGGACGGAAGATGAGATACAGAGATTTAGATGATTGTATGGAAGACATTAAACTGGCAGCAAGAGATGTTTCCATATATAAAACCATCGGTATATCAGATGATAATCTGACTGTTAACATGGATAGAGCAAAAGAGTTCCTGAGAAAAATCATTAATGAAAACTTGCCGGAACATATTGGTTTTACGGTACAGTTAAAAATAGATTCCTTTAAAGACGATGAATTTCTTTCTCTTCTCCGGGATGCACGATTCAGGCTCGTCCATTTAGGTTATGAATCAATCAATCAGAATACTCTTAATAACTGGAATAAGAGTCAATCCATAGAAGATATTAAATTTACCGTAGAACAGGGAAAGAAGTTTAATATAAAAATAAATGGTATGTTTGTCGTGGGGTCTGATGTGGATACTAAAGAAACTATTGAAAAAACGGTAGATTTTGCCATAGATTCTGGTCTTACTACCATGCAGATGTGGATTCTGACTCCCCTTCCCGGATCCGATGTATACAGGCAGATAAATGATGAACACAGAATATTTAATACTAACTGGAGATATTTTGACTGTCAGCATTCAGTGTTTTTCCCGTCTCTT
>JBEHWP010000193.1:0-9311 GCA_040217665.1 Vulcanimicrobiota bacterium | reverse complement strand
TCTCTGACATAGATATAATAGTAATAGATCTTCCTGACACAGGTTCCAGATATTATACATTTCTCTGGACTGCCCTTCTTATGTTAAAAGCTGTCGAAAAAAAACCTGTGAAAATTATTGTTCCGGACAGACCGAATCCTATAAGAGGAGATAAAATAGAAGGGCCCTGTATAAATGAAAATTTTCTGTCTTTTGTAGGACTTCATCCTTTAATCATAAGACATGGCCTTACTATCGGAGAAGCTTTAAAGATGATTCATAAAGAGCTGAATTTAACTTCAGAACTGGAAGTAATACCTGTAAAAAACTGGTCGAGGCATATGTGGCATGATGAAACAGGTCTTCCCTGGGTTATGCCGTCACCCAATATGCCCACACTTGATACTGCAACTGTCTATCCCGGAGGATGCCTCATAGAAGGTACATTATTATCAGAAGGAAGAGGAACAACCAGGCCTTTCGAGATTATAGGAGCACCTTATATAGATCCTTTTATACTGGCAAAAGATATGAAAGAATTTAATCTGAAGGGAGTATATTTTCGTCCCCTCTATTTCGAACCTGCCTTTCAGAAACATGCCGGTAAAATCTGCGGCGGTGTCCAGCTTCATATAACAGAGAGAAATACCTTTGAGCCGGTAAAAACCTTTGTAGCCATTCTCCTGGCCATTCGTAAAAGATATGAAAATGAAAATCTCTGGAGAAATCCTCCCTATGAATATGAATATGAAAAACTACCTTTTGATATACTTTCCGGTAGTGAAATATTAAGACAAAGTATTGATAAAGGAGAAAATTTAGAAAATATTGTCAATTCATGGAAAGAAGATGAAAAAATATTTCACGGCAGATCCCTTCCCTGTCTGTTATATTGAGGTGACATCTATATGAAAGCACTCGTATGGGCAGCAGGCTTTGGGACAAGATTAAAACCGCTGAGCAATATAATACCAAAACCGCTATTCCCTGTCGTAAATATTCCCATGATTGATTTGATATTTAAATATTTATCATCATGGGGTATTACGGAGATCGGTATAAACACTCATTATTTAAGAGAATTACTTGTGCCCTATCTGAAGAATATTCACTATATGAATCTTTTTATTACAGAAGAAGAGAAGATTCTGGGGACGGGAGGAGGAACTGTAAGATTTAAAAAGTTTCTTAAAGATGATGAAATATTTATCGTACATACTGCAGATATACTCAGTACCATAAATCTCAATGATGCCATAACATTTCATAAAGAACATAATAATATTGTCACATTCATACTGGTAGACTGTAAACCTATAAACCATGTAAGTATACTGAAAGACGGCACAGTAGTCGACATAGCAAATAATCTGGGAAAAAAAAATGACATATCTGTAAGAAATCTGGCAGGCTCTGCCATAACGATGTACAGTAATGAATTTTTACACTGGCTCCCTGACAGGGGAGATTATTTTGAAATAAATCCTGTCATACTGGACATAATACAGAAAGAACCGGGCCGTGTTATGGCATATATACCTGATAAACCTTACTACTGGCGTGACATAGGAACAGTTCGCTCCTACTGGGAGGCTCACAGAGATATTTTAGAGAATAAACTTTATAGAGTAGAAAATATAACAGATAATCATATATGCCATAGTTCTTCATATACAGGTAATGACGTAACACTGGAAGGATTTTCCGTTACAGGTAAAAACGTAAAAATTTCAGGGAAGGTAACGATAAAAAATTCCATCATATGGGACAATGTGGAAATTTCAGGAAGTCATTATATAGAAAATGCAATTGTAACAAAAAATTCAATTATAAACACATAAAATATGGAGGAAAAACCTTGCTCAATATTCCGAAAAATTATTCAAATTTACTCGGTGAACTATATAAATCAATAATTTCCATAGAGGAAATACATGGAGGAGGCTCTCAGAGACAGTATTTCAGAGTTAAAGGGGACGGTAAAGATACGGTACTGTGTTATTCCCAAAAAGAAGTGAATGAACATATAGAAACAGGGCTTTTTTTGAAAAAACATCATATACCTGTACCGGAAATATATAATTATAACAGAGAAGACGGGCTCATATTGTTTGAAGACGGAGGAACCGTATCATTACAGAGTAAAGTTCTGGAATTGAGAGAAAAAAAAGAAGAAATAATAAATCTCTATAAACATATAATTCAGTGGCTTATAAAATTACAGAAAATAAATCCTGCAGGGTGTAAATCAATAACAGACAGAATATTTGATCATAATTACTACCGGTGGGAAACAGATTATTTCCTGGAAAGCTGTGTGGATAAATTTTTCCATTTACATATTAATTACCCGGAAAAACTAATAAAAGAATTCAACAGTCTTGCAGAAACACTTTCGAAAGAAGAAACCGTTATAGTTCACAGGGATTTTCAATCACAGAATATTTATATAAAAGAGAACAGTCTTTATTTCCTGGATTTTCAGTCGGCAAGACTCGGTGTATGTCAGTATGATCTTGCGTCACTTCTCTATGATCCTTATGTGTCCCTGGAAAAACCATTAAGAAAAGAATTACTTGATTATTACTGTAAAGAAAAACCTGTTCGGGATAAAAAACATTTTACAGATATATTCTATAAAACTTCCATGCAGAGACTCATGCAGGCACTTGGTGCCTACGGTTTTCTGGGGATTGTAAAAGGTAAGAAGGATTTTTTAAACTATATAAATCCTGCATTGATACTGTTACTGGACGCTCTAAATCATACGGAAGAATTTCCTGAAATTACCGTATTAATAGAAAAATTGAAAAAACTTTTTGAAAAATTTTCTAAAACTATGGAAACATGAACTGTTTTCAAGAAGGATTTTTACTAATTTTTCCGAAATAGAAAAAACCGGTATTTGTAACTTTGATTGAAAGAGGGATTAGAAATTATGGAATATAAAAAGCTTCCAAAAGACATAGCGAAAAAATTTCAAGAAGCAGGAAAAGAAGAAAACTTAACCAGATCACCTGATGTAAATAATCTTATACGTGTCGCCCAGGCCCTTAAACAGGGAAAGGTAAAGCCTGATTTACTTCAGGAACAACTCACTATTCTTTACCAGTTACATAAAAACATGTCAGATACAGTTGAATTTCTATCTAAAACTCAACCAAGAACAGATGTAGCAAATAAAAGATTACCTATGATAGAAGAAGGACTTGCAAGATTTAAAGAATCTCTGGATGAACTTAATTTCTATCTCAAAGACGGAAATTTACAACATCTGGATACAGGTATAGAAGAATTAATAGCAGAAACTAATTCTCTGTTTGAATCTGCTGATGTGTTGAAAAAAGATGAAGAAAAAATACAGATATTTTCCGATTCTCCTATGATCAGTGAATTAATCAGAATAGGTAAAGGAGTAGTAGAAGGACTTTATGGAGCGGAAAACCTCAGAAAAAGACTTGATTTCTGCAAAACCTTCCATAAGAGTGCCCGTGAAAATATTCAGGACGTTATGAATGAAGTATATGATACAAAAGAAGCAGAAGAAGAAGCGCCCCTAATCATGGAAGCTCTTGATTTAATGGAAGATGGTTTTGAAGAAATAGAAATGTATTTTGAAGATAATGATCCGGAACATATACTGGAAGGCACAGAACTGGTAAGACAGGCAGCAGAAGAGCTGAGCAGTTCTTATAATATACTTGTTTCGGCAGTAGAAGAAGCAGATAAAGAAGCAGAAAAAGAAACCGTACCAAAAGAAAAAATATGTTTTAAATGTGGGCTTAAAGTACAGCCTGATATTAAAATATGTCCGAAATGTCATATACCAATACCTGACATCAAGCCAATAGAAGAAAAACCTGTAGAAGAACCTACTGTAAGGATAGATGTAGGAGAAGCTAAAGATATGGTTACTCCTATGATGACACCCAATGTAAAAAAGATATATGACAGTGCAGTAGCTTTTATGCAGAAAAAGATTTCAGAAGAAGAGTTTTTATCAACACTTGACTGGCTTGACGGTCTGCTGAGACAGAGCGAAGAAACATTAAAAAAAGAAAAATTGCCTGACCTTACAGATGAAAGAGAAAGGCAGATAATGGAGCAAACCAAACAGATTTTTGAAATAGGTATAAAGGAATCTAAAGAAGGTACTGCAGAAATGAGATTATATCTGAAAGATGAAGACCCGGTTCATCTTCAGAACGGCATACTTCAGGCAATAAGAGGAGGAGAAAAGCTTTACCAGGTTCAAATGCTGGCAAAGAGAATTCAACAGCAGGCAAAAGATATGAAGGAAAAATCAGGTAAGTAGAAAGTATAAAGCGTAACGCTCACGCGTTACGCTTTATAGCTTTAAATATTTATATCTTTTGGGAGCGAATCGGCAGGCGTCCTTGCAACCTTGACCTGAGCAGGTCTCAGAACGCTATCTTTAAAGGTATATCCCTTGAGGCATTCTTCTACTATTTCTTCATCTTTATGTTTGTCAGAGGTTACAGTTTCTACTGCTTCATGAAATCTGGGATCAAATATATTGCCTACAGTAGGAATTTCTTTTACACCTTCATCTTCAAGTGCTCCCCTTAACTGTTTATATATCATTCTCACACCAATAAGAATATTTTTGACATCTGCTTTACTTTCATCAATATTAAGAGCTCTTTCAAAGTTATCAAGAACTTCAAGCACTCTGTCTATAATAATTCTTTTTCCCGTAATGGTACCTGCACTTATTTGTTGTTCTGCTCTTTTCTTAAAATTCTCATAATCGGCTCTTGCACGGAGAAAACTTTCCCAGTTCTGGTTGGCCTGAACTTTTGTTTCCTCCAGTTCTTTTTTAAGTTCTTCTTCTATTGAAAGAGGTTTTTCATTCACAGTCGTATCGGATGTTCCATCTGTTACATTATCCCCTTTTTCAAGATTATCTTCCTCTGACATCTGGTCTCCTGTCATATTATCTTCAGACATTATTTCAATTTTTTTCTTTCCCATATTATCTAACAGTCACTCCTCTTTTTATAAAACTTATTTTTAATGATATTCTCTCTTAAAAGTTGAATTCCTTTTTCAAGAGGGAATTTTATGTTTACTCTGATTTACGCTAATTTTTTATTCCCAGAAATTTATACAACCAGTAGACAGGTAAAAGTTCAAAAAAAGATAATATAAAAGACACAAATATAACTTTTAACATAGCCTTTGTAGAATGGCCTATTAATCTCAGAAAAAATAATATTAATATAGAATTAAGGTTAAGATAAAGAAGTATAAAACCTGCCCCTGTTAATAAAAAAAAAGGCCAGAATAAAAAGTCTTTACCCGATTTAAACAGAAAAAAAATCAGACAATTCAGCAAAATAAGACCTGCAAAGGGTTTTAATCCGTTTATAATTTTCTTATCTTCACCTGAATTATAAGATAATAATCTGTTAATAGCAGGGAATACTAAAAAAGGTAAAGACATGCCTGCCATAAGACCGGTAATTAACCTTATATCATTTGCGCCGTGCCGAAATCCTGCTATAACACTGCCTACATCAATAAATATAAGAGATGAAATGATAATTCCGGTAATTATGACAGATTTTTCCGGGAAAAATCTGGCTTTATTTTTTCCTGTAAGATAAATAAACAAACAGGATATTACATAACCTGCATATATACCGGAGCAGCGGACACAGACAAACATAGGTCTGGAGCCAAAAAAAATAGTTCTATCAATCATCTGGTGACATGATGCATAACCTAAAAAATGATACCATATATGTAAAAATAAATCTAACATATCTCACTAACAGACATGACCACTCCTGGTCATAACCAGATAGAAAATTAACATAGATTGAAGCATAAGACTTCATCATTTTCATATAAAATTATCTTCAGTACAGGCAGGGGCAGAACTGTGTTCTGCCCCTGCTAAAAAATTCTCTATTCACTTACTCATCTTCAGGTTTGAGGTTAAGGCCAAATTCTTTTAATTTATCTATTACTTCTGTCATAGATTTTCTGCCAAAATTCCTGATACTCATAAGTTCTGATTCTTTTTCCAGGATTAATTCTCCAAGATTTTCCACTCCTGCTCTCTTCAAACAGTTCAGCGCTCTTACGGAAAGATTTAAGTCTTCTACCTTCATATCAAGAGGAGGTATAGTCCCCTGAACCTGTATGCTGTCAGACTTCTGAACCTTCTCAAGTCCCGCTTTAAGTCCTACAAAATGATTTAAATAATCGCTGAGAATTTTAGCACCTCTGCTTAAAGCTTCATTTGGTAAAAGACTGCCATCAGTCCAGAGTTCCATAACAAGAACCGAC
This sequence comes from Vulcanimicrobiota bacterium, assembly GCA_040217665.1. Lineage (GTDB taxonomy): Bacteria > Vulcanimicrobiota > SpSt-956 > SpSt-956 > JAKJGF01 > CALARM01. Next base: position 3,014 of record JBEHWP010000193.1, on the reverse strand, counting down.
CTGCCTGTGCTATTACCTTCCGGTTTCTGAATATGGTAACAGACCTTTTCTACAGGGGAAAAATAAGCATCTATAGGAATAACATTCATCTGTCCTTCCAGGTCAGTATATTTATCTGCACATATATATCTTGTACCTGTAGTAACACCGATCTCCATAGAAAGAATGGCATCTTTTTCTGACAGAGTAGCTATATGTAAAGACGGATTGAGTATCTCTATTTCACTGTCAGCCTGAATATCAGCTGCAGTAACCTGGCCAATACCTTTTGCAGAAAGATATAAAATCTTATTCCTGTCCGAAAAAACTCTAAAACGTAATTTCTTGAAATTCAGAGCAATCTGAGTAACGTCTTCTACAATACCCGGCATAGTAGAAAATTCATGAAGTACACCATCTATCTTAATATAATAGACAGATGCTCCGGGTAATGAAGACAGAAGAACCCTTCTCAATGAATTACCAACAATAGTGGCTATACGTTCATCAAGAGGTTGAAAAGAAAATTTGCCATACCTGGGCTCATTAACAGAATTTACGATACCAAGAGAATCCACATTGGTTATCACAGTAAAATTACCCTCCTTAGAAAGCAAAAAAGCATACTTGGGGAAAATGTTTAAACTTTAATATAACATTAATGGTTTATATTGTCAAGGCATTGATTTTTTTAAAATTTCTTGGAAAAAAATCATAAATGAGTTAAAATATAATTTTATGAAAGTAATTATACCTGTAAAGGAGTAGCTATATGAATAAAGAACGAACAATGCTTCTTTTAGAAGGTTCCACATATGTCCATACAAATAACAGCGCCATAAAATATGCAATGGGAGAAATAGGTAATGTAAAAGGAGCAGTAATACTGGGTTCCATAGAAAAAATAGGAGAACCGGAGGAACTGAAAAAACTTTCCGTACCTGTAATATATGACAGTGCATTAAATTCTATAGAAAGAATAAAAAAAGGCATCGCTGAATTTCAGCCAGAAAAGGTTTATGATCTTACAGGTGCTCCTACTGTTTTAACGTCTACAAGAAATGAATTTGCCCCTGTCATAACAGCATCAGGAGCTACCTATGAAGGTCTGGACTTTACCTTTACCGGAGAACGTAATGTACCCCTGTTAAGAGATTTCATCCTTCACAGAACAGATATTACTACACTGGGTTTCCTTGGCACAGGAAAAAGGGTAGGAAAAACTTCTGTTATAAATAGTATGGCTAAAATGATGGATAAATACAAACCTGTATTTATCACTATGGGAAGAGGGGGACCGGTAAAACCGGTTATGATTTCTCCGGAAGGTTACAGATTGACTACTGAACATATACTTGAATTGAGTAAGAAAGAAGGCCATATATGTTCTGACAACTGGCAGACAGCACTGAGTACAGGTTTTCCTGTAATAGGCTGTTTCAGGGTCGGCGAAGCCTACAGAACAGGAGTGGCGGCTTTTTCCAATGTATGGGAAGGAACTGAAATGGCGGAAAAAATCAGTCCCGAATTAATCATATATCAGGGAAGCGGTATAGCAAGACCTCCTGTAAGATTAAATGGAGAAATAGTTATTATAGGATCAGACCAGGATCCGGATAAATTCGGTAAAATAGAAAGATACAGTATAATAAAAGGAGATATGATTATTATAACAAAATGCGATACAGGAAATAAAGAAAAACTTCGAAATTTCCTTAATTCACTCGTATCTACCCATCTTATAATAGAAACAGTTTTTAAACCTAGGCCTCTCATAGCTGAAGCTTCAGGCCTTAAAGGGAAAAAAGTTATATTTTTTACTACATCTCCCATATCTGCAATAGAAAATCAAAAAAAATATCTGGAAGAACATTATGAATGCCAGGTCGTTAATTACAGCAATAATCTTGCAAATAAAAAACTCTTATCAGAAGATATAAAAACATTAAAAGATAATTTCGATACTGTCCTTACAGAGTTTAAAGCTGCTGCTGTTATGGTTATGGAAGAAATGCTTCAGAGAGGGAAAGAGGTAATTATCTGTGAGAATGAATTAATAGCAACAGAGAATCAGGATCTTAAAAGAGCACTGAATGAAGTTATTGGTATGGCTTTTGCGAGGAATAATTATTGAGCATGAAACGTGAGGAGATAATCATTGGAAAAAATAGATATTTTAGGAGTTTCATTAAATCCGGTTAACATGTCAGAATCGCTGGATATAATAGAAACATTCATTAAAGAAAAAACACCTCATCTTGTCGTAACCCTGGGTACAGAAATGACCATGATGGCTCAGAAGGATAAAGAATTAAAAGATGTCATCAATAATACCCATCTTGTAGTTCCCGATACTGCAGGAATAGTATGGAGTGCTTCTGTTCTTCATGGAAAAAAAATCAAAAAAGTAGCAGGTATAGATCTACTTCAAAAGCTTGCAGAAAGAGGTTCACAGAAAGGTTATACCTTTTATTTTTTAGGCTCTCAGGAAGGTGTGGCAGAAAAAGCAGCACAAAATCTTAGAGAACTATATCATTCCTTAAATATAACAGGTACCCATCATGGATATTTCAGAGGAAAAGATAAAGAAGTAATAGAAGAAATAAAAAAAGCTAAACCGGATATTCTCATAATAGCAATGGGAGTACCATCACAGGAAAAATGGGCATACAAAAACTTAGAAATACTTGATGTTCCTGTTTCTATCGGTGTAGGAGGAAGTTTTGATGTTCTCTCAGGTAAGCTTGACAGAGCACCTGCATGGATGATTAAACTGAATATAGAATGGCTTTACAGACTTTACAGAGAACCGTCAAGATTTATGAGAATGATGGTTCTGCCACACTTTGTCATATTAGTCTTAAAAAAGAAATTTTTCGGTTAAATATATCTGATTGGTGATATGTATATGTGTAACTCATCAAGACTCAAAAGGAATTTACTGATGCAAGCATAAATACTCGTTACGCGTAACGAGTGAAGGAAGAAATACCTTTATTACATGCTTATGCTCAGGTCAATAACTATGAATATAT
>JBEHWP010000192.1:0-9356 GCA_040217665.1 Vulcanimicrobiota bacterium | reverse complement strand
ATAAAAACGCTTTCCGATATTATGAAGCTGCAGGGTTATGAAGCAGATGATGCCACATCCGGGAAAGAAGCATTATCCAAGTTGAAAGATAAAGAATTTCACTGTGTCATAAGTGATATCAAAATGCCCGGTATGAGCGGCCTTGAATTATACAGGATTATAAAACAAAAATTCAATTATATTCCTGTAATACTTATGTCTGCCTACAGTTCCGAGAATATTATAGAAAAAGCCCTGGCAGAAGGTGTTATATCAGTTCTTACAAAACCCCTGGATATAAATCTCATACTGAATTTCCTCTCCTTTCTTCAAAAAGAGAAAAATATTGCCATTATAGACGATGATCCCATATTCTCATCTGCTCTGGAGCATTTATTGAAAATAAGAAATTATAATATTACCATGAAAAATGACCCGGAAAATATCTTTGACGTAATTACCGAAAGAACAGATGTAGTGCTTCTGGATATGAATCTGGGTGGTACAGATGGTCTTCAATTATTTACAAAGATCAGGGAAAAATTTCCTCTTTTACCTGTTATACTTATAACAGGCTTTGGAGAGCTTATGTTTGAAAAAATAGAAAAGGCTATTACAGGAGGAGTGTTAGGCTGTTTTCACAAGCCTTTTTCAATAAAGGAACTGTCGGAGTCTCTTCTGAATATTAGAAATAATGAACTTATAAGATTTTTCAGAAGAAAGGGGGGGGGTAATGGTGTATAAAAGAAAAAGAATCCTTATAGTTGATGATGAATTTAATATAAGAAGAACTCTGAGCGATATACTCACGTTCAGAGGATATGAAACAATCTCTACAGACACAGGTGAAAAAGCACTGGAAATGGCAGAAAAAGAAAAGCCGTGCCTTGTACTTCTGGATATGAAACTTGAAGACATGTCAGGACTGGATATATTAAAATATATTAAAGAGAAATTTCCCTTTATGGAATGTATAATACTTACAGGTTATGCCAGCCAGTCTTCTGCTATAAAAGCAGTTAATCTGGGAGCCTATGGATATATTCAGAAACCCTATGAAATAGAACAACTCATCATAATGATAAAAAGAGCCATAGAAAAGATAGATTCAGAGGAAGCGCTCAAAGAATCTGAAAATAGATATAAAACCCTTTTTGATAATGCCAGTGATGCCATTTTTATTCATGATCCGGAAGGAAACTTTCTGGATGTAAATCAGGTAGCCTGTGAAAGACTTGGTTATACGAAAGAAGAACTGCTGAAGATGAAACCTCTGGATATAGATACACCTGAATATGGTCTTTACGTAAAAGACAGAACCTCACAGGCGCTATTAAACAATCAGATGTCTTTTGAATCTGCCCACATATGTAAAGACGGAAAAATTATTCCTGTAGAAATAAAAAGCCGTATGATTGATTACAGGGGGAAAAATGTCATTCTGAGTGCTGCAAGAGATATTACGGAAAGGAAAGAAGCGGAACAGGAAAGGGAAAAACTTTATAACCAGCTCTTTCAGATACAGAAAATGGATGCTTTAGGGCTTCTTGCAGGAGGTATTGCCCATGATTTTAATAATATTCTCTCAGGTATTATAGGCTATTCAGAACTGGCACTATGTGAAGTGGAATATAACAGTCCTGTAAGACTATCTATTCAGAAAGTTCTTAAAGCAAGTAACAGAGCAAAAGAACTGGCAAAGCAGATACTTACCTTCAGCCGTAATGATATTGAAGAAAAGAAATCTATGAAACCTGTTTCTGTTGTCAGAGAAGCCATTACTTTTATAAGAGCCACTCTTCCTTCTACGATTCAAATAAAAGAATCTATTAAATCTAAGAACTATATTAAAGGTGATCCGGGCCAGATATATCAGGTAATCTTAAATCTCTGCACAAATGCAGGACATGCGATGAAAAACCTGGGAGGAACTCTTGAAATAAGTCTTTCCGATACAGAACTTGTATCTGAAGACATGCCTCCTTATTATGAAATCAAACCGGGAGCATATATAAAACTTTCCGTAAAAGATACGGGTCATGGTATGGAGAAAGCAGTTTTAGAGAGAATTTTCGAGCCTTTTTTTACTACAAAAGAAAGAGGAGAAGGAACAGGTATGGGCCTTTCTGTTGTTCATGGTATTGTTAAAAATCATGGAGGTTTTATTACTGTATACAGCGAACCGGAAAAAGGTACTGTTTTCAACATATTTTTTCCTTCAGTTAATGATACGGAAACAGTAAAGGAAGAGACCTGTGACACAGTGGTTTCAGGGAAAGGGCGCATACTCTTTGTAGATGATGAAAAAGATATAGCTGCCTTTACAGAACAGATGCTTACAAAACTCGGTTATACTGTTACTGCAAAAACATCTGCCCCGGAAGCACTTGATACGTTCAAATCCAATCCACATAATTTTGATCTTCTTATTACAGATTATACCATGCCGGAACTTACAGGGCTCTCTCTTTGCTCTGAAATATTAAAGATTCGTCCCGATATGCCTGTAATAATCTGTACAGGTTTATTCGATTTTCTTACTACAGTGAGATGTGCAGAAACAGGTATAAAAGATATACTTGAAAAGCCTGTAGGAATTAAAAAACTTTCGGAAACTGTACAGAAATTTATAAAGAATGGAAGAGAATAATGGATATGTTAAACTCTGGAGAAATCTCGAATTTTATTCAAAAAAAAGATTTTGCCGTAAATATTATTGAAACAGCAAAGGTTATCATCCTTGTGCTTGACAGTAAAGGATTTATTCTCTATTTCAATTCCTTTATGGAAGAACTGACCGGTTATTCACTGGAGGACATGAAAGGGAAGGAATGGTTTTCCGCCTTTCTTCCGGAAAAAGACAGAGAAGATATTAAGAAGATATTTTTAATTGCCATTGAAGATATGGATGTTCGCGGCAATGTAAATACCATCATTACCTCGAAAGGGCAGGAGCTTTATATTGAATGGTATTCAAAAACCTTAAAGGATAAGAATGGCAGAAGTGCAGGACTTTTAAATATAGGTTATGATGTTACAGAAAGAAAAAAATTAGAAGAAAATATGAGTTTTTTAGAATACTCTATGGAAAATTCCTCTATGGCAACTTTCTGGATAGATTCCTCCGGTAAACTTTTCAATGTTAACATGAGAGCCTGTAAAACTCTTGGTTATTCCCAGGAAGAATTAAAAAATATGAATGTATCAGATTTAGATCCCTTTTTCCCGGAACATCTCTGGCCTGAACACTGGAGGGAACTGAAGGAAAAAGGTGTCTTAATTTTTAATTCTTTTCACAGAAGAAAAGATGGAAGTCTGTTTCCTGTTGAAATTACAGCAAATTATCTGAAATTCAGAGATGAGGAATATAATTTTGCTTTTGCTTTTGATATTACAGAACGTAAAAAGATTGAGAGTGAACTGGAAAAATACAGGGAAAAACTTGAAGAAATGGTAAAAGAAAGAACAGAAGAACTGGAAAGAAAAAGTTTGGAACTGAATGAAAGAGTAAAAGAAATATCCTGTTTGTACAGTGCTACGAGATTGCTTTCTGAACCGGATAAAGACCTGGGAGAAATACTTAAAGAAACAGTGGAAATCCTCCCTTCAGGTTTCCAGTATCCTTCCCTTACTTATATAAGAATTGTAATTGATAATATGGAGTTTAAAAGCAGTAATTTCAGAGATGCTTCTCTTAAGATGAACTTTCCTGTTACTGTCTTTGGAAAAGAAGCAGGTTTTTTTGAGATTTACTGTGATGAACCTTTTCTGAAAGAAGAATATACTTTAATTGATAATCTGTCAGGAAAAACAGGGAGAATTATAGAGAAAAGAAAAACAGAATATGCCCTCTGGGCATCAGAATTAAAACACAGAATCCTCCTGGAACATATACCTCAGAAAATATTTCATAAAGACAGGGATTTAAATTATATTTACTGCAATGATAATTATGCTGCAGATTTAAAGATTAAACCGGAAGAAATAGTCGGGAAGAATGATTATGACTTTTATCCTTCTGACCTGGCTGAAAAATATCGTTTTGATGACAGAAAAATTATGGAAGAAGGAAAAACTGTTGAACTTGAAGAGAAGTATGTAAAAAATGGGCAGGACTTTTATGTAAATACAGTAAAAACTCCAACAAGGGATAAAAACGGGGAAATAACAGGATTATTCGGTATATTCTGGGATATTACAGAAAAAAAAGAGGCAGAAGAAAATTTAAAGAAAACTATGGAAGAACTTACCCGTTCCAATTATGATTTAGAACAGTTTGCCTATGTGGCATCACATGATCTTCAGGAACCTCTCCGGAAAATATCGAGTTTTACAGAGCTTTTAGACAGAAAATATAAAGACAGGCTTGATGAAAAGGCACAGAAATATATGTTCTATATAGTAGACGGAGCAAAAAGGATGCAGTCTCTTATAAATGATCTGCTTATGTTTTCAAGGGCAGGTAGAGGTGACATGGGTTTTGAAAAAATTAATATGAAAGAAATTTTAGATGATATACTGACGGATCTTCAGCCATTGATAAAAAAAGAAAATGCCAGAATAGTTGTAGAACATCTCCCGTTTCTTACGGGAAATACCCTTCAACTTCATCAGGTAATGCAGAATCTCATAGTTAATGCCATAAAGTTTCATAGTAAAAATCCTCCTCTCATACAGGTTTTTTCAAAGGAGAATGAACAGGAATGGGTTATATCTGTAAGAGATAACGGAATAGGTATTGAAAATCAATATCTTGAAAGAATATTCGGTATTTTCCAGAGACTCCATACAAAAGAAGAATACGAAGGCTCAGGTATAGGTCTTTCAATATGTAAAAAGATAGTGGAAAGACATGGAGGGCATATGATGGTTGATTCCATTTACGGGGAAGGCTCTACTTTTTCTTTTACCATACCTAAAAGGTGAAGGGTATCTAAAAAAAATCTATATCATGTGTAGAAATGAGGTTTTTACTCCCATCACGCGTTACGCGTTACGCGTCACGATAAATAAACAGATATAATAAACAGAAAGGAGCTTTATAAATGTCTGATTTAATAAACATTCTTCTTGTAGAAGATGACGAAGGAGATGCAGAACTTACAAGGGAAGCCCTTGAAGACAGCAAGCTTGCAATAAATCTTCATATCGTAAGAGACGGAGTGGAGGCTATAAATTATCTTTACAGAAAAGAACCATACATAGATGCTCCACTGCCGGATCTTATCCTTCTGGATCTGAATATGCCAAAGAAAAGCGGCAGAGAAGTTCTTGCAGAAATAAAACAGGATGAAACCTTGAAGGATATTCCTGTTATCATTCTTACTACATCTCAGGTAGGTGAAGATATTCTCAGGAGTTATAATCTGGGAGCTAACTGTTATATTACAAAACCAGTAGATTTCGCTCAGTTTGTCAATGTAATTAAAAATGTGGAAGATTTCTGGTTTACCATTGTAAAACTGCCATCGAGGTATAAAAAATGTTAAGAAAGTCATTGAACATATTATTGATTGAAGATGACAGTGCAGACAGGTTTCTCATAGAAGAACTCCTTTCAGAGGAACATTTATCTTTTGTTTTATATAAGGCTGAAACCCTTCAGGAAGGTTTAAAGATTATAAAAGAGGAAGTTTTAGATATTATTCTTCTCGATCTGTCATTACCTGATTCTAAAGGACTCGATACATTCAAAAGTGTTTATAAAATGGTAAGAATACCTGTAGTTATTCTTACAGGACTTGATGACAGAGATACTGCTCTTTCTGCCATGAGCCTTGGTGCACAGGATTATCTACCGAAACAGAAACTGGAGTCTTCACTTTTGAGCAGTTCCATAAGATATGCCATAGAAAGATATACAAACCTTATGGAATTAAAAGATAAAGAAGAAAAGCTCAGAGATTTTTCTAGAGATTTGAAACAGCTTGTGGAGCAGAAGACACAGGAACTCAAGGAAGCGCAGGAACAGCTTCTGAAACAGGAAAAACTGGCAATTCTGGGGCAGCTTGCAGGAGGTGTGGGTCATGAATTACGTAATCCACTGGGAGTAATTTCAAATGCAGTATATTTTCTTCAGAATACCCTTTCAGGTGAGATTACCATGACCTATCTGGATATTATTTCATCGGAAGTAAAAAGATCGGAAAAAATAGTTTCTTCTCTTCTGGATATGTCAAGAGTTAAAGCTTTAGAAAAAGAGGAATTTGGCATATCAATGCTTATTGATGATGTGGTAAAAAGAGAAAAAAAACCTGATAATATAGAAATTATAAAGAATATAGAAGATAATCTTCCTTACATATTCATAGATTACAGACAGATTTCTCAGGTTTTACATAATATTATTCTGAATTCCTACCAGGCCATGCCGGAAGGAGGCAGAGTTTTACTTGAAGCATATTTGAGAGATAACAGGATTCGTATCTCTGTAAAAGATACGGGATGTGGTATAAAAAAAGAATATATGGATAAAATTTTTGAACCTTTATTTACGACAAAAGCAAGAGGTATAGGCCTCGGGCTTGCTGTATGCAGAAATCTTATGGAAATTAACGGAGGGACTGTAATGGCAGAAAGCCAGGAAGGGAAGGGGAGTATTTTTACACTCATTTTTCCTGTAAAAGAGAAATAATATGAAAAAAATGATAGAGACTCTGAATATTATAAAACATGAAAAATTGAAGACCATGTTCAGAACCCTTGTAAAACAGAGTAAAAATGCTTTATAAAAAGTAACTTTTTAGAAAATCCATTAAGCAGGAGAGTATTTTTTTATGAAGATTAACATTATAAATTCTCTGGAGAACCTTTCAGTTCATGATCATCTATGCCTTATTTATGAAACACAGGAAGAACAGTTTGCCTCTGTTATACCTTTTATGAGCATAGGATTGAAAAGAGGAGAAAAATGTATTTATATTGCAGATGAAAACACTGGTTCTCAGGTAATAGACGCTATGAAATCCTATGGTATTGATACGGGAAAATATCTGTTATCACGACAGCTTGCAGTCATTACAAAACAGGAATCCTATCTCAAAAATGGTTTCTTCGATCCAGACGGAATGATAGACGTCCTGAAAGAAAGTGTGAATATAGCCCTTGGAGAAGGTTTTTCTGCCCTCAGAGTTACAGGAGAAATGACATGGGCTCTTTGTGGAGACCCTGGAGTGGAAAGACTGATAGAATATGAGGCGAAATTGAATGACTTTTTCCCATATTTCGATGCTCTTGCCGTATGCCAGTATAATTTAAAACGTTTCAGTGCCGATATTATTACAAATGTCATAAGAACCCATCCTACAGTTATTTTTAAAGATACTGTATGCAAGAATTTTTATTATATACCTACAGAAGAATTTTTAAAACCCGGCAGGAAAGAAATGGAAGTAAAAAGACTCCTTTCTAATATTCTGGATAGAGAAAAACAGGAAATAAATCTTCTGAAGAGTAAAAAAGAATTGGAATTGAAAAATAAAGAATTAAGAGATACACAGGAAAAACTTATAAGACAGGAAAAGCTTGCAGTAACAGGTCAGCTTGCAGGCTCCGTAGGACATGAATTGCGTAATCCTCTGGGAGTAATTAATAATGCCATTTATTATCTTAATATGGTTCTCGAAGACTCTCCTGACTGTGTAAAAGAATATTTGAATATTATCTCTTCGGAAGTTCAGAGATCAGAAAGGATTATTTCAGATCTTTTAAATTTTTCCAGAATAGAACCTGTTACTTTCAGTGAAAAAATATTTTTCCCAGACTTTATGGAAGAAGTGATGAAAAGAAGAACTTTTGATGAAACTATAAAGATAATTAATAGAAATATAGATTATACAATCTGCGCTGACAGAACTCATATGGTGCAGATAATGGAAAATCTTATAATCAATGCCTGTCAGGCCATGCCTGAAGGAGGAGATATTCTCATAGAAGGGAAAAAAGAAGGAGATTTTCTGCATATTTCTATAATAGATACAGGTTGTGGTATTAAGCCTGAACATATAGAGAAAATTTTCGAACCTCTATTTACGACTAAATCCAGAGGCATAGGTCTGGGGCTTGCTGTGACAAAAAAACTTGTAGAAGTAAACGGAGGAACAATAAAAGTAGAGAGTAATGGAAGAAAGGGAAGTGTTTTCACCTTAATATTTCCGGGAGGTGAACAATGAATACCATTCTTATCGTAGACGATGAAGCATCTGTCAGGAAAACCCTTTCGGATATACTTGTCTATTACGGCTATTCAATACTGGCAGTTGATTGCGGGCAAAAAGCCATAAATCTTATAAAAGAAGAAATACCTGATTTAGTGCTTCTGGACATTATGCTTGAAGACATGTCAGGTATTGAAGTATTGAGAGAGATAAAAAAAGAAGAAGAATATACGGAATTTATTATTCTTACAGGTGATATTTCCCAGGAATCGGTGGTTGAAGCCATCAATCTCGGAGCCTATGGCTATATACAGAAACCATATGATATAGAACAACTGCTCATAATGGTAAAAAGAGCCTTTGAAAAACAGAAAACCAGCAAAAAACTCTTGGAAAGTGAAAAAAGATACAGAACCCTTTTTGACAGTGTAAACGATGCTATTTTTATTTATAATCTTGAAGGCATATTTCTGGAAGTGAACCATATAGCATGTGAACGTCTCGGATACAGTAGAGAAGAATTTTTACATATGACCATTTCGGATATAAATATAAAAGATAACTCATTAAATCTGGAAGAAATAATTTCATTACTTCATGAAAAAGGCCAGCTCTATTTTGAAACAATCCATGTAAAAAGAAACGGAACTGTTATTCCTACAGAGGTAAACTGCCGTATTATCGATTATAAAGACAAAAAAGCAATTCTCTCAAGTGCCCGTGATATTACACAGAGAAAAGAAACGGAACATTTACTAATAGAAGAAAAGGAAAGAACAGAAAAAGCCAGAAAAGAACTTGAAATTGCCTATAATGATCTAAAATCTGCCCAGTCAAGAATTCTTCAGTCGGAAAAGATGGCATCCATAGGACAGCTTGCGGCAGGCGTTGCTCATGAGATTAATAATCCCATAGGATTTATAGGAGGGAACCTGAGATCCCTTGAAAAATACATAAATAAACTACTTGAATTCATGGAGGCCCAGGCCAATGTTATAAAGGAATTTAATACAAATCCTTCTATTGAAAAACTTTACGGGAAGAAAAAGCAGCTAAAAATTAATTATATCACAGAAGATATAAAAGAACTGATTAAAGAATCCCTTGACGGTACAGAAAGAGTAGCAAAAATAGTTCAGGACTTAAAAAGTTTTTCAAGGATTGATTTAGGAACTGATACGAAGCATATAAATATAAACGAAGTTATTGAACGGGCATTGA
>JBEHWP010000191.1:0-9363 GCA_040217665.1 Vulcanimicrobiota bacterium | reverse complement strand
CCTAACAGCAATTACGACTCCTGTGTCACACTTATAGGTACAAATGACCATCCAATACAAATAGATGGGAAGGTTTATATAGACGGAGACGTGCTTATTAAAGGGGTAGTTTCGGGCAAAGGTGTCATATATAGCTCAAGAAACATCTATATTATGGATACAGTTACATATAAAAACCCTCCCGACGAACTGAAAGCTGTAATGAGTGATCCGAATAATACTATGAAGCTTGGCTCTTCAAACAATGATCTCAACTCTACGGGCAGAGAAAAATGGATTGCGGCGTCTAAATCTACAGATGAAGATGCGGATCAGCTAGGTCTTGCGGCAGAAGGGAATATACTACTCGGAAATCCTCTGCAAAAAAGCAGTTCCGATGTTGCCATAAGGGGAAGTTCCAACACTACGTGGCTGTTGTGGCAGGGATATATAAGAGGTCTTATGCAGGACGGACTGGTTTACGGAAATGAAGGAGGCGCTGCACAGAATCAATTTGCCAATCAAAGCGACGAAAATGTATTCGGTCATAACAGATACGGTTTTGACGGAGGAGGCACTATTGCCGATGCAAATACCCCCGGAAGAGTAAGCAGATACAGCGGCAATGCTCCAAACGGGAAATCAGTGTCTACAATGACAACCAGAAAACCAGGATTGCTTCCTTCAGGTTCTACCCTTGCAAATGCCGATGCAAATGGAGTGCCTTCCAGAAATATATACGATAACAACAACAGTGATAGTTATAATAATGGATGGTTAAATATAAACCAGTGGAACTACTATAATACCAAACGAACTATAAGGAATTCATCTGGAACGGTATTGAATGATAGTGCTATGGATCCGAATATGGGACGCGTAATAGACCCTGTTTATCCCAGCAGGGCTATGGTATTGGATCCGAATGATACCAAGACTATAGGTACCCCGAAGGTAATCTGCGGAGTATTATATGCTGAAGGATGTATTGCAGGAGGAAACTTTAACAACAAGGTATCTCCTTTATTTTACGGAAGTTTTGTAAGTAATGATACCCATTATATCAACGCTACAGCATGGGATGGCGCCTGGTCAAGCAGTAATACATGGATCTGTCATGATGAACGGGCAAATGCCGAATTTATGGGATTTCCTCCAACAATAACATTCAAGACTATAGGGTATACCATAAAAGGCTCATCGCCGGATGAATTTGATGATTATTAATTAATAAAAAAATAGTGGCCAAATAGACAGCAGGTTATTCTGTTAATTAACCTGCTGTCTTAATTTTATTATTAATATGAACTTACTCTTATAAAAGAATGTTGCTTCACATAGAATCAGCTAATTAATAGAATTCACAATCCAAACAGACACAACCCATCATGGCAATTCCATTGCCCTAACCTACCAACTATATACGGGATACATAAATAAAGGTTCTTTGGAAGGCTGAGAGAGAACCTTACACTCTTTAGTCACTCTGTTATAAATAGCTATAACATACCCGGACAGTGATCTTCCTTTAATAAAAATCATCTTTTCATCAGCATCAGGTGAGATAGAAATGCTCATAGGAATAAATTCAAGGGACACTGAGTGCTTGATACCTTCTTCAGGGTCGACAAGAAGAAGTTCTTTAGATTTATCTGTAATAACATAGATCTTATTTACCTTATGTAACGCTACTACTCCAACGGGACCGGATGGGATAGATAAGGTTTTAGTAATATTCCTGGTAGATACACTTATAGACACTAATTTATCAGTAGAATTAAGTAAAACATAAACTTTTGAATTATCATTACTGAAAGCCAGATCTGTCCCTTCCGCATCTAACACAGACGTGCCTATTACTGAATTATCTCTTATATTCACATAAGATAAGCTCCTCTGCCTCTGATTTAAAACACACAGTGTTCTTCCGTCCGAAGAAAGAATTGATTTTACAGGGCCTGAGCCAATAAGAGGAGTTTTTATCTCTTTAAATTTAACCATGTCTATTATACTTAAAGAATCTGCTCTATTATTTGTAATATAGGCAATATCTTTATGTAAGGAAAGGGTCACATTTGACGGTTCTTTTCCGGTCTTTACGGTTCTGAGTATTTTCCTTGTATGAAGATCAAATTCGACAAGCTTTTCCCCGGAAAAATCAAGACCGTAAAAGAATTTAGATTTATCTGAATAAGCAATATCTTTAAAACATGAAGGTATGGTCACAGTATTTATCTTCATTGTATTTAAATCAACAGAATGAATATCACTATTTTCCTCTGTTCCATATAAAAGAGAAGGGGGATAGGATTTTACAAATATTTTAGATAAATATCCCTGTCCATAGACCCATCCTATATACAGTATTATTAAACCTATAACAGATATAACCGGTAATAAAATCTTTTTTATCCTGGGATCAAGCGGTTTCGGAGGAGGAGGTTTTAACTTTTCAGTATTCTTCTCTTTTACATCACTTTCACTTTTCTTATCCTTTTCATCGGTCTTTACAACTTCAAAGAAATTAATACTATCCATTACCCTTATTATCTGTCCTATTTCAGGTCTGTTCGAAGGAGTATAGTTCAAAAGAGACTGAATAAACCTTTCTACCTGGAGTGAAAGAAAAGGATTTAACTTTCTGATTGGCTGAAATTTATAACTTATATCCTCAGGGTTACTTCCTGTAAGCATAAAATACATTACAGCACCCAGAGAAAATATATCAGATTTAAAATCACCGTCAGGGAGGCATCTCAATTCCGGCGCCACATATCCGTAAACTCCTTTAAAAGGATACACTTCATCTGTGAGACCGTAAAATATACTCGCCAGTCCGTAATTCAGAAATTTTATATTTCCGTCAGATGTAAGTATAAGATTGGAAGGACGTATATCACCGCAGACTACACCGTTATTATGTAAATATTCCAGAGAGGAATAAACCTTGCTTATGACGCCGAATACTGTTTTTGCAGGTAACTGACTCTTTGCATCTTCACTATAATAGGTTCTGGCTACTTCATTAAAAGACATGCCTTCAATATATTCCATAATCAAAGAAAATCGCACACCTGCTCCGTTATCCATCGGTGTATAAAAATAATCTTCTATCTTTACAAGACCGGCATGATTTAATTTAGTAAGTTTCTCACATACCTTCTGGAACTTATCTATAAGGCTTTTTACTTTCTCCGGGTTAGTTCCTTTATATTGAATATCCTTTAATATCTTTGTAGATTTATCGTCATCCTGTTCATCATAGTCCTGAACTGTATATATACCTCCATAACAGTCTTTCTGAAGCAATTCCCTTACTTCATATCTGTTATTTTTAAGCATATCCACCTCTTCATAAACACCACAGGGAGGATCTTCAGAAGGTTTCTTATAGAAAGGGAAAGATACGTCTTTTATAACATCTGCCCCGGTTTTTATGGAAGAACTGCCGGATGTGGCTTTTAATGAGGCAAGGAATTCTTCAGAAAGACCGGATTTTCTTCTCCCTTTCAAAACTAAATCTTTATTTACTTCATATTCCTCTTCTGTTAAACCGCTCTTATTCCGCAGAAAATCAGCTATACTGGACTTACGAGTAAGTTTTTTACCATCCTTACCGATCTGTCCGGGAACAGGTACAGAATCTTTTTTTATTTCTTCTTTACTATCTTCTTTTATTTCCTCTGTTACTTCCTCTTCTGTCTCTTCTTCCGTTTCTTCCATTACTTCTTCCACATCTTCTTCTTCTTTCTGTTTTATAACAGATAACAACTGCATTGATAGAGAACTTGTCTTAAGTGACGGTTTACTCTCCTTTTTCTCAGATACTTCAGATATTTCCGCAATTTCTTCTTTACTATCTAAAGTATCTATGTCAGCAACTTCATCGAGTTCTTCATACTCTTCTGTAATTTCATCAAATTCTTCTTTTACTTCTTCTGAAACAGAAGAAATTACTTCTTCTGAAACAGAAGAAAGAGATTCCTTTTTTTTCTTTTTCTTTTTCTTCTTCTTTTCTTTAACATCACTCTCAGGACTTTCCGGCTGTTCCGATTTCACATCTTCCGGCTTTATATCAGGTTCTGCTTCTTCCTCTGCCCTGTCTGTTTCTTCCCTGTCTTCTACAATCTCTATTTGACCGGCTTCTTCTCCCACCGTATCTTTCAACTCATCGGTAACTGTTTTTTTCTTTTTTTTCTTCTTCTTCTTTTTCTTCTCTTCCTCTATCTCTGCAGGAGCAGAATCTGTCTCCCTGTCTTTTTCTTCCACAGAAATTTCAGATTCTTCCTTCTTGTTTTTTTCTGCTTTACCGGAAATTTCGGATATTTCTTTCTTACTTTTTTCCGGTTCAACAGAAGATTCTTCTTTTTCAGAAGGGCTTATTTCATCCTCTTCTTCATCGTGAGATGCCATAGAAAATCCTCTTGTTGCTTTTAACACTGTTTCAGAAAGATATAACTTTGATAACTGGCGGGAAAAATCACCTGTATCAGGTCTGTTAGAAATCTTTTTGGATAAGCATTTTGCAATGAGTTCTGCGAGATTTTTTGACACATTCTTATTAGAACTCATTAAAGTCTCTATCTTTTTTGTACCTGCCTCATATTTTTTTCCGCTTAATAAATAATACATAAGGGAAGCTATTCCGTAAATATCAGAAGACATATCATCTTTTTTTTCACCGGTCTGTTCCGGCGCAGCAAAACTATTTACACCTTTATTAAATCCATATCTGACTGTAGAACCAAGTCCGTAATTCAGGAGTTTAACAATTCCACCTCCTCCTGTAATAACTTTTTCCGGCGCCAGGGCACCATATAAAACGGGAGGGCTCTGTCCATGCATATACTTTAATCCGTCACAGACTTTTAACATATACTGCATCAGTACATCGGAAGGGAAAGCCCTGCCTTTATAATCATCTCTGTAGATTTCTTCAAGAGTTTTTCCTTTTATTTGTTCCATTACAACAAAATAAGAACGGTCTTCTATAAAAAAATCATCTATGAGAACGAGATTTCTATGGTTTAATTTCTTTAATTCACTGCACCTGTCAGAAAAAAGTTTATCTACATTATCCGGCTTTTTATCTTCTGAAGAAAATATCTGTTTTACTATTTTATATCCTTTTCTGTATTTACAGTTATAAATAACACCTTCATTATCGGAATGTACAAT
Source organism: Vulcanimicrobiota bacterium (assembly GCA_040217665.1). GTDB lineage: Bacteria > Vulcanimicrobiota > SpSt-956 > SpSt-956 > JAKJGF01 > CALARM01. The sequence goes on along the minus strand of JBEHWP010000191.1, from coordinate 4,206 downwards.
GGTATCTACCTGATATTTATTCTGAATAAAATCTCCCTTTTCAAAGATCATAAACATCCTGTCCTTATCAATAAATTTTAATAAAACATATATAAATTTTACAGGGGATCAAACAATGTGTCAAGGAAATCTTTCATCTATTTTTTTTTAATAAAAGAAGATTTATAGGAAATCCGGGAAGGTTGAGGTCTTTTTCCACGGCAAAGGTCAATCTGTTCAAAATAGAGAATCTGTTATTACCTGCTTTTTTAATGCCTGCGTATAAATTCTTACTATCTGCCATTATTACAGTAGGTTCTCCGTCAACTTTTATTTCATTGATCACTTTATGAGTATCTACATCTATAACGGAAAAGCTATTAGATTGCTGATTTGTTACATAGACAGTCTTATAATCAGGAGAAACAGCTATTGAACTGGGATTAATACCGACAGGAATAGTATAGGCCAGTTTACTGGTAGGAATATGAATGACGGTAATATCATTTGACATCCAGTTTGTTATATAAACTATATCCCTGTCAGGAATATATAACATGTTCTTTGGACCCTGCCCCGTATCTATCTCCAGGACTATTTTATTATCCCTGATATTCATCCCATAAACTTTATTTCCCTTAAAATCCGTTACAAGTAACATATTTTCTTTCGGTAATAATAATATATCGGCAGGAAACTTTCCTACGACAAAACCTGCCAGTTTTTTTCTTTCTTCAATGGAATATAAAGCCAGTTCCGATGAAGCAGGAGTAGTAACACACAGTGTCTTATCGTCATTTAACATAGTAATTGCATAAGGTGTATTATCAAGTGAAATAAATTTTTTCACTTCAAATTCAATGAGATCTATAATAAAAATTCTTCCCATAGTACTTAAAACATACAATTCTTTTCTGGTTTCAGAAAAAGCCATAGAACTTCTACATTCTCCCAGTTGCAGTTTTTTGGAGATTTCACCGCTCTTCCGATCTATAGCGATAAGTTCTTTTGTTTCCGAAGAGAGAACATATAAAAAGTCAGAATAATTACTTTTACTCTGTATATAACCGACGGTCCATACAATCATAAATAAAACGGCAAACAATATACCGAAAGAAATCAACAAAAGCTGGGGAGGGATTTTCATAATAGTCTCCGATATTTCAGATATATTATTCTTTATCTGTTCCAGACCGGCAATTTTAGCACTTTCTTTATAAGGATTCCTGTCGGGAGCATTTAACTGTGTCGTATCGGTTCTGCCGGGAACTTTATCTTTCACTGCTTCAAAAAAATTCATCGTATCTGTAACCCTTATAATCTGATTTATATCAGGTCTGTTAGAAGGGCTTAAGAGTGACTGGAGGAATCTTTCTATCTGCGGTGAAAGGAAAGGATTAAGCTTTCTTACCGGTTGAAATTTATAAGCTATTTCCTCAGGATTATTACCTGTAAGCATAAAATACATGACTGCTCCCAGGGAAAATATATCTGACTTGAAATCTCCTTCAGATAAACTCTTCAATTCGGGAGCAACATATCCGTAAGTTCCTCTGCATGGATACATATCATCACTTATATCATGAAAAATACCGGCTATACCGTAATTTAAAAATTTCACATTACCATCCCTGGTAAGTAATAAATTTGAAGGACGTAAATCACCGTATACAACAGAATTACTGTGCAAATAACCAAGAGTTTCATAGACTTTACTGATTACCCCGAATGCTGTTTTGGCAGGCATCTGGCTTTTTCCGTCTTCTCCATAATAGGTCATAGCAACTTCATCAAACGACATGCCTTCAATATATTCCATAATTATACACAGACGAAGGTCTGTGCCATTGTCACCTGTAATATGGAAATAATCTTCTATCTGAGTCAATCCTGTATGTTTTAACGTAATGAGTTTTCCCATGACCTGCTGAAATCTATTTAAAATCGAAGATATTTTATCTTTACTGTTACCTTTATACTGTATTTCTTTTAATATTTTTATTGATTTCTCATCATCTTTTTCATCATAATCCTGAACTCTATATACTGCACCACAACAATCACTGTGTATTAATTCTCTTATTTCATATCTGTTATTTTTGAGCATATCTACTTCTTCGTAAACACCCAGAGGAGGTTCGGTAAGAGGTTTTTTATGAAAAGGAAAAATTATTTCTTTTATTGTTGTATCTCCTGAAAATTTTACTGACGACGAAGAAGTGGCCTTTAACGACGCAAGAAATTCTTCAGAAAGACCTGATTTTCTTCTTCCCTTCGTAACAATTTCCCTGTTCACTTCATACTCTTCTTCCGACAGCCCTGTTTTACTTCGCAAAAAGTCAGCTATACTGGACTTACGGGTAATTTTTTTATCTGTTCCCTCATCAAGCTTTTTTGTTACAACAGGTAATTCTTCTTTTATTTCCTTTACAGTTTCTATTGCTTCTTCTGTTACATTCACTTCTTCTTCTTCCCTGCTTACATCATCATCTTCTTCTCTTTCTTCTTCATATTCTTTCTGTTTTATTACAGATAAAAGCTGTTGAGAAAACATACTTGTTTTAACAGATGGTCTCATATCTTTCTTATCTGGTGCCGATTCAGATATTTTTTCTTTCAAATCTGCATCTTTAATTACGCCGGATGTTTCTTCATTATTTTCGGAAACCTCATCTACTGCAGTTATTCCGGCACTTTCTTCATACGTTTCCGAAATTTCAGCTACTATATCTACTTCAGATATTTCTTCCATAAAATCTGAATGTTTAATTATACCGGCACTTTCTTCATCTGTATCTTCAGTTATTTCAATGACATCTTCCTGTTTTTTCTTCTTTTTCTTTTTCTTTTTCTTTTCTCTCAGGGAAAATTCACCTGTAGAATCTTCTTCTTTCAATTCCCCCGTTTCCGGCTCTTCTGTCACAGAAATCTCTTCCTCTGAAACCAGATGGTGATCTTCCTGAACGTCTTCTGTTTCTTCTCTATCACTTAATTCAGATGTAACTATTTTCTTCTTCTTTTTCTTCTTTTTCTTTTTTTCTTTTGTTTCCATATATTCCTCTTTCGAAGTCTCTGGAGACGTTCCACTGTTTTCTTCTTCAGATACATCATCTTCTATAGAGGAACTTTCTATTTCATCTGCTTTCTCAGGGGCAGGTTCTGTTACAGGCAAAACCCTGGTTGCTCTTAATACGGTTTCAGATAAATATAATTTTGACAGCTGGCGGGAAAATTCAGTAATATCAGGTCTGTTTGAAGACTTTCTGGACAGCGGTCCCGCAATTAATGAAGCAAGATTCCTTGATACAAGAGGATTATAACTCATTAAAGGTTCTATTTTTTTCGTGCCAGGCTCATAAAATTTTCCGGTAAGTAAATAATACATAAGAGCAGCAACACTGTACAAATCAGAAAGAGGGGTTTCTTTTTTGCCACTCTTCTGTTCAGGAGGAGCATAACCGGAAACACCTCCATTAAACCCGTTTCTTACTATTCCGGCAAGTCCGTAATTAATTAATTTAACCAGACCTCCTCTGCCTGCAATAACAGTTGCCGGTGATATATAACCGAATAAAACAGGAGGATTCTGGCTGTGCAGATACTTTAAACCATCACAGACCTTTATCATATACTGCATAAGAATATCAGGAGGAAAAGGTTTACCTCCGTAATCTTCTTTCTGTATATCTTCAAGGCTTTTTCCATGCATTCGTTCCATAACCACAAAATAAGATGAATCTTCTATAAAGAAATCATCAACCTGTAAAAGATTTTTATGGTTCAAATCTTTCAGTATATTACACCTGTCAGTAAAAAGCTTATCTCTATCAGGAAATTCCATGTCCGGTAAAATCTGTTTTACAAGTTTAAAGCCCTGCCTGTATTTACATAAATAAACAATTTCTTCCTTGTGGGAATGCAGAATTGTATCTACCTGATACCTGTTGTGAATAAAATCTCCCTTTTCAAAAACCATAACTTATCCTGAATCATCCTTGCTAAAAGAATTTATTTAAATATAAAATTCTATTTAATAAAAAAATGTCCTTCTATAATATAGTCCACCAGGTTAAATTTTTCCGGTTTTTTTATATAAATCAGGTGTTTGGTTAAGGGTGCCGGGTTATGGGTTTTAATATTCTCCCAACACCAGGCACCCTTAACCTTTAAAAAACGTAAGGTTTTTTCTTGGCCCACTATAATTTGACATTTTAAAATCAGGTTCCA
>JBEHWP010000190.1:0-9377 GCA_040217665.1 Vulcanimicrobiota bacterium | reverse complement strand
GAAAATGATGAAGTTTTATGCTCCACTGTCTATTCATTTTCATATTTGGTTGTGACCGATACGGTCATGCCTGTTAGTTCTTATTACCGCTCCAGATAAGTTCGTAACCATTTTATTAAATGTGACATTGTCGAGTTACCTCTACATAGTTTTTATCTAAAAATTTTTTTACGACATTAAGAATAAAAATTCCTATATATATAAATTAATTTACTTTTATTTAATTATAACAGAGAAAACATATAATAGCAATCTTTTTCAAACACAATCTATGACCTTTATTTTTTACAGAGGACTATTAACATAGATGGAGAAATATATTATTAAAATTTTACATGATAGTTGACAGCATACATAATCGCGTGATGCAGTTAACTACATATAATCTGGAGGTTTCTTATGGTAAAACAAGAAAGATTATTCCTTACTGACGCACAGTTGAAATCAGAATTAGAACGTTGTGAATACTGTGAAGAAAAACCATGCAGAGCTGCATGTCCTGCAAACTGTTCTCCTGCTGACTTCATCATGGCAGCTAAAGTCGGCAATAAATTTGACATAAAAAGAGCTGCAGCGGAAATACTGACAAACAATCCCCTGGGCGGCATATGTGGCCTTGTATGTCCTGACAGACACTGCAAAAGTGGCTGTGTCCATGCAGGCCTTCATACACCCATTAATATTCCGGCCATACAGGCATCTATCATTCAGAGAGCAAAAGAAGACGGTATTATGCCTGAATTTAAAAAAGCAACAAAAAATGGCAAAAAAGTTGCCGTCATAGGCTCAGGTCCTGCAGGACTCGGAGCTACTGCAATGCTTGCCGGTAAAGGTTACAGTGTTACCATGTTCGATAAGGAAAATAAAGCAGGGGGAGCATGTCAGTGGATTCCTGATCACAGACTTCCGAAAGATGTTCTCCAGAGTGATATTAATTTTGTACTGTCCCTGGGTTCTGTTGAACTGAAACTGAATTCTGATATTACAGATTACGAAACTTTACTGAAAGAATATGACGCAGTTCTGGTTACAACAGGTCTTCCTGTGCCCATAAAGCTCGGAATTCCCGGTGAAGAAATAACAATCGGAGGAACGGATTATCTGAAAAATCCTGTTGACCTTAAAGGTACTGTTGCTGTAGTGGGAGGCGGAGCCACTGCAACAGATTGTGCCGTAACGGCAAAACTCAGAGGAGCAGAAAAAGTTGAAATGTTTTCTCTGGAAAAAATAAGTGAAATGCCCCTTGACCCGAAAGAAAGAGAAGAATTACTTGAATATGGTATTGAAATAAATGGCCGTGTAAGGCTTACTTCAATAAAAGTCAACGGAAAAATTCAATCAGTAGAAACAATAAAAGTAACCCTTCCTGCCGATGTTAAATTCAACCTTAAAGATATAAAAGATCTTCCGGGAACGGAACAGATAAGGAAAGATATAGATCATATCATAGTAGCTATCGGCAACAGATCAGGACTCAAACGGGTGGAAAAAGCAGGTATCTTCTACGGAGGAGATTGTGAATGCGGCCCTACTACCGTCGTAGAAGCAGTTGCAGCAGGGAAAAATGCAGCCCTCGCAATTGATGCATTTATATCAGGAAAAGAAAAACCTGTTTTCGAGAAAAAGATTAAAAGCAATGAACCTGTACCCGGCTATGACTGGCTTCCCGTATCACTGGAAACAGATTTCTTCGGCAGAAAAATTCTTTCACCATTCCTTCTTTCTGCAGCACCTCCTTCTGACGGGTACGAACAGATGAAAAAAGCCTATGAAGCAGGATGGGCCGGAGGAGTAATGAAAACAGCCTTTGACGGTATTCCGATCCATATTCCGGGAGAATATATGCATGTATTCGATAAATATACCTATGGTAACTGTGATAATGTATCAGGTCATCCCCTTAAGAGGGTATGTGAAGAAGTAAAGAAACTGGTAAAGGAATTTCCAGACAGGCTTACCATTGCCTCTACGGGAGGACCTGTAACAGGCAATGATGAGGCAGATAAAAAAGGATGGCAGAGCAACACAAAAAAACTGGAAGAAGCAGGAGTTATGGCTATAGAATACAGTCTGTCCTGCCCGCAGGGAGGAGACGGTACGGAAGGCGATATAGTGTCTCAAAACCCGGCATTGACAGCAAAAATCATAGACTGGGTCATGGAAGTAAGTAATCCGGAAATACCGAAACTCTTCAAACTAACAGGAGCAGTAACGTCTATTGCTCTTATAGTGAAAGCAATAAAGAAGGTTTTTGATAAATATCCGAATAAAAAAGCAGGTATAACCCTTGCAAACACATTCCCGTCTCTGAATTTCAGAAAAGGTGAGAAAAAGGAATGGGACGAAGGTATTATAGTGGGTATGAGCGGCAACGGTGTTACACCCATAAGTTATCTCACCCTGGCCAATGTATGCAATCTCGGTGTTACGGTATCAGGTAACGGAGGCCCCATGACATACAAAGCAGCAGCAGATTTCCTTGCCCTGGGAGCAAAAACAGTTCAGTTCTGTACAGTAGTAACAAAACATGGTTACGGTGTTATTGATGAACTGAAACAGGGTATCAGTCATTTAATGGCGGAAAGAGGCATAAAATCTATTGCAGACCTTACAGGCATTGCAGCCCCTCATCCTGTAAGAGACTTTATGGCCCTCACGCCTGTAAAGAAGATTTCTACTGTAGATAAAGATTTATGTCTCAGCTGCGGCAACTGCACCAGATGTCCCTATCTTGCCATCACGCTCGATGAGGAAAAACATCCGAAAACAGATCCGGAAAAATGTATCGGTTGCAGTATCTGTGTTCAGAAATGTTTCTCAGGTGCTCTTTCCATGAGAGAACGAACAGCTGAAGAAGCAGCAGCATTAAAGGAAGACTAATTTTAAATAAAAAAAATCGGACTTATTAAAGTCCGATTTTTTTATTTAATTAAATTTTTCCGAGACTTTTCAGTATTTTCTCCGGCGTAAAAGGACTCTCTCTGAGTCTTATTCCGACAGCATTATAAATAGCATTTGATATGGCAGGGAGTGCCCCGCATATGCCTATTTCTCCCACACTTTTTGCTCCGAAGGGCCCGGAAGGTTCAAAGGTAGGAACAAGTATGGGAACTATTTCAGGAAGATCTGCCATTGTAAATATTTTATATTCCCCGAAATTTGCATTTAACATCTTTCCGGTACCGGCAAATTTATACTCCTCCGTAAGAGCAAAACTTATGGCGTTAAGGACAGCACCTTCTATCTGACCTCTTGCAAGATTCGGGTTTATGGCAGTTCCGCAGTCTACTGCTGCAACATATTTTACAACCCTTACAAAACCTGTTTCTATATCTACTTCAACCTCTGCAAAATGAGCGGCAAAAGGATTGGGAGATTGTTCTGTAATATTGGAACCGGTAAAGGCTATCTGAAATTGATCTTTAAGATAAAGAGAATGGACTGCTATCTTTTTATAAGTTACTTCTTTCTTCTCTTTTTTCCACAGTACTTTCTTATCTTCACACAGGAGCTCTTCCACAGGAGCAGACATAATTTTTGCCGCTACCTCAAGGATCTGTTTTTTTATGCCTTCTGCAGTTTTCTTAACTGCTCCCCCTGATACGTAAGTAGTACTGCATGCATAGGCTCCCACATCAAATGGTGTCATATCCGTATCGGAAGAGTATACTATAATATCTTTCGGGTCTATAGCAAGAACTTCTGCAGCAATCTGTGCCATGATTGTATCGCTTCCCGTACCTATATCAGTGGCTCCGAGTAAAAGATTAAAGGAACCGTCGTCATTTATTTTCATAGTGGCACTTGCCATATCTACCCCCGGTATGCCTGAACCCTGAAGGAGACATGCCATGCCGACTCCTCTTTTAAGATAAGGTTTATCAGTATTATGACTGTTCCTCTTTTCATACCAGTTAATCTCTTTTGCCCCGATTTCTATACATTTTTCCAGACCAGGAGTTTCTATATACTGATCAAAACCTTCTGTACCTTCGCCGAGAGCTTTAAAGACCGGCGAAGTCTCTCCCATTTTTATATGATTTTTCTTTCGAAATTCCATGGGGTCCATGCCTGTTTTTTCTGCCATTTCATCCATCTGAACTTCAATAGAAAAAATTGTCTGAGGAACACCGTAACCTCTATAGGCTCCTGAGATTGGATTATTGGTGTAAACTGCTTTACCTTCAAAATTAATATTGTCACATTTATATAGAGGTAGAGCCTTGTTGGCTCCATTACAGAGGACTGTAAGAGCATGCCCTCCGTAAGCTCCCGTATCATTTATTACGTGGAGATCTATAGCAGTAATTGTTCCGTCTTTTTTCACACCTGTTTTCAGACGATTATACTGGGGATGTCTTGACATAGAACAGGCAAAGACTTCTTCTCTTGTACAGATTAATTTTACAGGTTTTCCTGTTTTTAAAGTAAGAGCGGCACAGATTCTCTCAAGCAAAACTTCCTGTTTACTGCCAAATCCTCCGCCGATCCGGGGTTTTATAACCCTTATGTTTTTTACCGGTATATTGAGAGCAAATGAAACGATTCTTCTTACATGAAAAGGAACCTGGGTGGATGTCCTTATAACGAGCCTTCCTCTTTCATCAAAATAAGTAACCGTGCTGTGAGGTTCTATTGCACAGTGCTGTGCTCTGTGAGAATGACAGGTTCCTTCAAGGATAAAATCTGCTTCTTTAAATCCTTTTTCTATATCTCCTATCTTTATGTCTACAGAGGATGCAATATTACGGTCAGGTTTATATTCTACAGGTATCGGGATATGTGCTTCCGGCTCGTCATGTATGACAGGAGCCCCCTCTTTTAAAGCTTCTCGCGGGTCAAAAACAGAAGGCAATATTTCATAGTCAACTTTTATCAGAGAAAGTGCTTTTTCAGCGATCTCCGGGCTTTCTGCAGCTACTGCCGCAACCATGTCTCCCACATAACGAACCTTTTTATCCAGAACAAATGTATCATAAGGAGACGGTTCAGGATACCCCTGTCCCGCTGTGGCATGAATATTTCTGGGCATGTCTTTCCAGGTAAGCACTGCTTTTACGCCGGGAAGATTTTTTGCTTCAGTTACTTCAATTTCTTTTATCAGTGCATGACTGTGAGGACTTCGTAATATTTTTCCGCAGAGCATACCGAACATAAAAAAATCATCAGTAAATTCCGTCACTCCAGTAGCATGATATATACCGTCTATTTTATTTATACTTTTCCCAACTACCTGTGTATCCATCTATTCATCACCTCTGATTTCTTTGGAAGCTTTTTTTATGGCCCTTATCTGGGCATTATAACCGGTACATCTGCATAAATGGCCGTCCATCGCTTCTTTTATCTCTTCTATTGAAGGATCAGGGTTCCGGTCCAGAAGGGCTTTTGCAGAAGTAATCTTTCCCGGTATACAAAATCCGCACTGGACTCCCCCTTCTTCTACAAAATATTTCTGGAGAGCATGAGGGTTATCATGAGTTCCTATACCTTTAACAGTCGTTATTTCTCTCCCCTCCACAAGTCCTGCAAGTTTGATACAGGAAACGTTAGGTTCTCCGTCAACCAGAACGGTACATGATCCGCAATCACCTGTATTACAGCCTTTTTTTACTTCATAATAACCTTCTCTTCTTAAAACATCTAACAGACTATCAGAAGGATTTATATTGAATTCTTTTTTTTCTTTGTTTACGGTAATGTTTAATTTCATGATCTGCAGTTTCCTCCTGTAGATGATAGTAATCTTTTAATGAGAACACCTGTAAGATATTTTCTGTAATCCTCGCGGGCTCTGAAATTTTTCACAGGTGTTATCTTTTCTTCTGCCTCTTTTGCCACATGTTCTATCAATGTTTCATTCAGTGTATTTCCTTTTAACAGATTTTCTATCTCAATAAATCTTTGAGGCACAGATGTTACTCCGCTTATTGCCAGTCTGCAGTCTTTTATTACAGAAGAATCAAATTCTATACAAGCAGCCACATCCATCAGAGTATAATCAAAATTTGTTCTTGAAAATTTTATAAATCCTCCTTTTGTATGACATGAAGGCACGGGAATGATAATCTCTGTAAGCAGATCCTGTGAAGACAGCTCTTTAGCCGGTCTTTTTTGAATCAATTCTTCAACAGAAACTATTCTTTTTTTCTCTGAATTTCTTATTTCTACAGATCCGTTCAGAGCCAGAAGCGCTACAGGCAAATCGGACCATATCCTGAGTGCTACAATATTCCCTCCTATGGTACAAACATTTCGTATCAAACGGGAACCGACTCTGGAAGCAGCCCTGGCAAGGACACCTCCTGCTATATTATTTATAAGTTCTGATTTTGCTATCTTCTGAACAGGCGTTGCAGCACCGATTTTTACAGTATTTCCTTCCTGTTTTATATAATCGAGACCGGCCCTGTTTATATCTACAAATCCTTTTACAGAAGGGTTTTTCGAAAATATCACGGCAGTAGAGCCGGCAACAGGAATATTTACAGATTTCTCATCTCTGTTTTTCGATAGAATTTCAAGTATTTCGTCTATGGTCTGAGGATAATAAAATTCCCGGACATTCAACAAATTTATCACTCCAATCAATATGCGTGATGCGTAACGCGTAATGCGTGATGCGTAACAGAGGGAATTAATTCAATATAATAAGCTGATTGATATTCATAAAATCCCTACAATACCTTTTCAACTATTACAAGAATATTATACAGGTATAGCCTTTAAAACTAATTGACATTTTCATGGATATATCTTATTATTATACTATAATAACAGTCTTCATGAAAGATGCAAGTCAAAATTTATCAATTTTTATTGTAGAGTAATATAAAACAAATGGCAAAAATAGCAGGAGTAATTCTTTCAGCAGGAGAAGGGAGCCGTATGGGCTCCATCCCGAAGGCTCTTTTAACATTAAAAGGCAGACCATTTATTGAAATCATCTCCCACAACATGTATCTTGCAGGTATTGATGATATTTATATAGTAATCGGCTATCATGGTGACATAATAAAATCTCATTTATCACTGAAAAAAGAGAACCTTCTTATAAATCCTGCTCCTGAAATGGGACAGCTTTCTTCGTTACATGTTGCTATAAAACATATGGTACCGGAAGTGAGTGCCATCATGGTAACACTGGTAGATCTGCCTCTCATAAAAGCAACAACCTACAGTAATCTGCTAAAAGAATGGGCGTTGAAACCTGATATGATATATATACCGGTCTGTAACGGCAGAAAAGGTCATCCTGTTATATTTCCGAAGAAGTTTTTCCCTGAGCTATTAAATACTCCTATGAACCTCGGAGCAAGAGCAGTAGTTCATAGTAACCAGGATTCGGTAATAAAATGTGAATATGACGATCCAGGCATATTCACTGATATTGATACGGAAGAAGATTATAACAGAATAGTCAATGACCCCGCCCACAGGTGCCAATGACATTAAGTTAATGCGTAAATTTTACAGGGAGGTGTTATTTATGAAATTATTAAACCCTCTGGAAGCAGGGTGCGATGAAGAAGGTCTGAAGGAATTATTCTTCGAAGAACCTCTCGGAAGTATCTTTTTTACTAAATGGGTAGATGAAATTATCGAGAAAGTAGGAGAAGACACCTTTATCAATAAACTCGGAAAAGATAAGATTATCAATAAACTCGGAGAAGATGAAGTCACTAAAATACTTCTGAAAAAACTGGGAAAAAAGAAACTTCAGGAATTAGTTGATACACTTGAGGATGTCTGAATCACGGATTAAACGGATTAAAAGATTGCACGGATTTCCCAAAAAATCAGTGTAATCAGTGCAATCAGATTAATCCGTAATTCAGACAATTAGCAGCCCCCGGGGTTCTTTAATACGTTAATCTTTACCCTTTCCCGAAAATTCGGAAAAGGGTAAAAGAGTAAAAAATAAAGTGTAACTAAGGCACTGTCCTAACAGGACGGAAACCCAGGTCGACGCCGCGATTAACAGGGGGGCCGCCTTGGCGGCACGCCGACCGGCAGTCACCGGGATTACCGATCCAGCAGCCGCCGCGATAGACCCGGTATGAGCCTGCACCAGGTCCAACTGGATCACTACCACCGGCAGGTGAACTCTCCCAGTTATTATGACACCATTCCCATAAATTTCCGCTCATATCATATAATCCCCAGGGATGGCTACCGCCATAACCCACAGGTGCAGGAAGTCCTGTTGTACAGGTTCCCTGCGGACTGCTATAAAATCCATACCAGCACTTATTTAACCCTGTAGCTGCATCAAGTGCATCTCCCCAGTAATAATTGGTCGCCGTACCTCCCCGGCACGCATATTCCCACTCTGCCTCTGTCGGCAGTCTGTAACCATTTGCCGAAAGATTAAGTGCATAGGTATTATGATCACTTACATTTCCAATAGTATAACAGGAAGTCAAGCCCTCCTCACTGCTCAGCCAGTTACAGTACTGACACACATCCATCCAGTTTACATAACGGACAGGATAATTATCATAGGTACTGTTATTTAATTCTGTCACATAACCATGATGACTTGCAGCAGCAGGCCATAATCTATACTGGGCATTTGTTATCTCATATCTGCCTACATAAAAATCATGACTGAAGGTTATAGTCGGAGGAACAAACTGAGACAGGTTACAGGTATCATCAGTACGTAATTCCATAGGATAAAAATATTTCTCAGATGTCTTAGTCCCACCCGGCGTCGTCACACTTATCTTTCCCGTAGTGGCGCCGGCAGGCACTGCTACCAACAGATGAGTTCCATCTGAACCGGCAAGAACAGGTGTTGAAACACCATTAAATGTTACCGTAGCATTCGCAGGATCTAAATAGAAAGAACCATTTATCGTCACTGTTTCTCCCTCATCTCCACTGCCGGGGGTAAAACCCGATATAGATGGAACATCATAAACCAGTACATTCCCCACAGTAGTCCCTCCTGCAGTAATAGAATATGTTCCGACTGTACCGCTGAAAGTCCCGAAAGCCTCAGCAGGAAACGTAGCAGCAGTCACAGGAGGAACACTCGCTGTCGCAGCAGACACACTGTGAGTTTCACTTCCTATTGTCACACTATATTCCGTTCCTGTATCCTGATTCTCTACATAAAGAATTTCACCCTTCTTTATCTCTATATAATTCGGATCACAGTGAAGCCCGCCGGAAGGGTCAAGGCTCACTCCCATTATAACTTTACCGGCATTTACATCTCCATTATGATCCATCTGAAACCCATGTTTTCTCATGGCAAGAAGCATGTCATTTACATCCAGTATTTCTATTGTCGCCTCATTTAAACCTACCGGCACATCCGCCACTGTGGCTGTATAAGTGCCGGGGCTCGATATATCTACAGTAACAGA